>CAMAJC010000222.1 GCA_945835425.1 uncultured Clostridia bacterium | reverse complement strand
GCCTCATCGCCCTGACCCGTTTCCAGGGTGAGATCGGGTTTTACCCGGAGGAATATCTGGATATCATCCGGCTGTATCTGGGAAAATATGAATGAATAATGAATAATGAAGAATGAATAATTGTGGTACGGCGCGGGTGTCCGCAGGACACCGAGTCGCTGCCGTGATTGAATGGGCTCGTTCACGCAGGGCAGATGGCAATGATTTGCGGTTTGCGTGAACGAACGATGTAACCGGGAACCGTTCCCGACATACGCACACGCTATCGGATAGGGTAGGGCGCGACCCTTGCGGTCGCCCGTATCTACCAAATTATCGCCACGTTTCCGTTTATGCCAGACAGGATGCGGTATCGAATCGGCCAATAACAGGCGACATTGGCGGGGAACCGGCGGGCGACCGTAAAGGTCGCCCCTACATCACCGTCAGCGTTTCTATAAATCCCGCTGTCAATCCGCTTTCCGGCAGAACAGGTATACATCATACGGCTTCAGAACCGTACCTTCCCCGATAACGCTGCCGGTCAGCATATCGCGCTGTCCGGCAAACTCCGCAGGCAGCGGCTGGTCAACGCCGGAGAAGTTCAGCACAAAGGTAAATACGCCGTTTTCATTGACCCGCTGGGTGACTTCAAGGGCAGTCTTTTCGCGGATAACGGGCTGGACACCGGCAGCCTCCGTCAGGCCGTCCAGGACGATATCCAGCGCGTCGGGTTCCAGTCGGGTGGCGACATAATAGACTTTTCCTTGTCCGAAGGTGTTGACCGTGACGGCAGGGGAACCGGCGTAGAAGTCGCTGGCGTAGTGGGCGAGAGGCTGTGCGCCCTCGAGATGGAGGATATCGCAGACAAGGTCGCAGGTGTATTCCCGGCCATCATTAAACCGGACGAGGTTATGTTGCCCCGGCGCAATGGCGTCGATTTCCTCGGCCCAGATGCCGCACATCCTGCGCAGCGGCCCGGGATAGCCGCCCAGATGGACGTTATCCGACTCGTCAACGATGCCGCTCATAAAGCCGGTGATGAGGGTGCCGCCCTGCTGCACAAACCGCTCCAGTGCCTCGGCAACGCCTTCTTTGACCATATAGAGCACCGGTGCGACGACTGCCTTGTACTTGGAAAAGTCGGCATCGGTGGGAATCATGTCGACGGAGATGTGGTGCTCATAAAAATAGCGGTAATAGGCGTCCAGCTGCTCGACATAGGTCAGGTCCTGAGTAGGCCCGCTGGTGTATTCCAGCGCCCAGTAGTTGTCCCAGTCGAAGATGATGCCGACCTGCGACCGGTTCTCTGCGCCGAGGAGGGTATCGCCCAGGGACTCCAGCTCTTTGCCCAGCTGGGTGACTTCTCTGAATACCCGGGTGTTCTCGGTGCCTGCATGGCTGATGACCGCGCCGTGGAACTTCTCGCAGCCGCCGACCGACCGCCGCAGCTGGAAAAAGCCGATGGTGTCTGCGCCGTGGGCGATGGTCTGGTAGCTCTGGGCGCGCATCTGGCCGGGCTTTTTGAGGGAGTTATAGGGCTGCCAGTTCTGCTGGCTGGGGGTCTGCTCCATCAGCATGAAGGGCGCCGCTTTCAGCCCGCGCATCAGGTCGTGGCGCATGGCGGTGACGCTCCAGGGGGTGTTGTAGGCAGGGTAGTTGTCCCAGGAAACGACGTCCATCTCCTTCGCCCACTTGAAGTAGTCCAGTCCCTTGTAGGTGCCCATGAGGTTGGTGGTGATGGTGGTGTCGGGGTCAAACCGGCGGATGGCGTCCCGTTCCATCTTGTAGTTTTCCAGCAGGCTGTCGGACATAAACCGGCGGTAGTCGATCGAGATGCCCGCAAAGGCGGTTCCATGCAGCCCGATTCCTTCGCTGAGGGCATTGGGCAGGACGATTTCGTCCCAGTCATAGACCGTGTGTCCCCAGAACTCGAGGTTCCACGCTTTGTTCAGCGCTTCCAGCGTCGCGTATTTTCTCCGCAGCCAGACCCGGAACGCTTTCTCGCAGTTTTCGCAGTAGCACTCGCCGCCGTACTCGTTGCTGATGTGCCAGCAGACGACGTGCGGGTTATTCCCGTACCGCTCCGCCAGCTTCTCCGCCAGTCTTCCTGCATATTTCTGAAAGACCGGGCTGTTGGGGCAGGCGTTGTGCCGCTGGCCGAACTTATGGCGGCGTCCCTCATAGTCCACCCGGGACACCTCCGGGTAGCGCTTGACCAGCCAGGCCGGCATCGCGCCGGTCGCAGTCGCCAGAATAACCGAGAAGTTCTCCCGGCTGAGGGTATCGATAATCTCGTCCAGTTCGGAAAAGTCGTAGACCTCCTCCGCGGGCTGAATCTTGGCCCAGGAAAAGACGTTGACGGTAGCGCTGTTGATGCGGGCGTCCTTAAACATCCGCATATCCTCGTCCCAGACCTCCTTCGGCCACTGGTTCGGGTTGTAGTCTCCGCCGTACAGAATCCGTTTGAATGGCTTGCTCATGGTACAATCTCCTTTTGATTTTTATTTATTGTTTATGCAGGAACGTGCCCTGCTGTGCTGGTTTTTTAGTCCCGCTGGTATCGAACATGGGTGTATAAACGGGAACAGGCGAGGGTTTGGGAACACGGGACGCGATGTCCTGCGGACATCTAAACCCGTCCCTTACAGATTGCACGTTCCCGGAAAACCTTTCCCGGCATACACACACGTTACCGGATAGGGTAGGGGACGGGTTTCCCGTCCCGCCGATTACAAACAAACCTCCCGGTGGTTCGCGGCGTAATACCCGTTTATATACCAGAAACGTCCTCGCAGGGCAATAAACGCGCGGTAAATCTGCAAATTTTTCTTTGCGAACGGTGTGATTTGTGCTATAATATCCATAAAGGGCCGTCCTGTTTTTATTTTACAGGAATCCGCGCGAAAATGTATAGCCGGACGAACCCCAAAATATAACATTCCGAAACAGGTGACCCCATGCCTATTTATTTCAGTACCCCGCTGCAGGAGCTCCCGATTACGCTGGAAAGCGTCGGCAACCGCTGGGTGCAGGAGGAGATTTGCCGTCCGAACGGCCATCCCCATTACCACTGGCTGCTGACCGAGAAGGGCTGCGGAAAAATCGAGGTAAACGGCGAAACGATTTTGCTGGAGCCGGGCTGCGGCATCCTGCTGGCGCCGCACGTTCCGCACAGCTACCGCCGCCAATCGGAAACCTGGGAAACCGCCTTTGTGACCTTTGCAGGCCCTCTGGAGGCGGAGATGCAAAAAATCACGAACAACCGTCCTGTCCTGTATGTGCCCGAACACAGTACCCTGTCATTCCGTGCATGGGTCGACGAAATGGTCGGGGCTTATGAAGCGCATCGTCCGCCGGAGCCGGTGCAGCTCTCGGTCGACTGCTACGGTTTTCTGCTGCGGCTGGCGCGGTATCAGGACGGGGATTTGCAGGAGCAGCCGCTCTTTGCCCGGTATGTTCAGCCGGTGCTGGCGCGGATCGAGGCCGACTACGGCGAACCGATCACCGTGCAGGACCTGGCAGGGTCGGTGTACATCTCGCCGCAGTACCTCTCGCGGCTGTTCAACCGCTATTTTGGCTGCTCGGCCTATGCGTATCTGACCAGCTTCCGGCTGGGCAAGGCCAAGGAGCTGCTGATCGGCAAGCCGCACCTCAGCGTCCAGCTGGTCGCGTCGATGACCGGGTACCTCGACACCAGCCACTTTATCGCCATGTTCAAAAAGGCGACCGGCTTAACCCCGCTGGAGTTCCGCAAGACCTATATGCAGGGAACATAAAAGTCCTTGCATCAGGTTGTCGATAAAATCGGAAGTAAGCCCTCTCAGTCAGCCTAACGGCAGTTTTACGCAGGAAAACGCAGCTCGTCCCCAAAGGGGTAAAGAGCCTCGCTGCTTTGCAGCGGCTGGCAAAGACGGGTAGCTTTGCTTGCTGAAATAACCGTACAGCGTTTCATAAGGTTGCCAAGGCCTCTCCCTTTGGGA
>CAMAJC010000221.1 GCA_945835425.1 uncultured Clostridia bacterium | reverse complement strand
GCTCCGTAGAGTCGGGACAAAAAAACAGGCCATGCGCCTGTCACAGACACACGGCCCAAAGGGATAAGAATCAATAATTGGCTTCGCTGATTTCAAAATAGCTCTGGGGATGGGCGCAGACAGGGCAAATCTCCGGAGCTTTGGTGCCGACGACGATGTGGCCGCAGTTACGGCATTCCCAAACCTTGACCTCGCTCTTTTCAAAAACCGCTGCAGTCTCGACGTTCTTTAAGAGGGCGCGGTACCGCTCCTCATGATGCTTTTCGATGGCGCCGACCATGCGGAACTTGGCTGCCAGTTCGGGGAAACCTTCAGCCTCGGCGGTCTTGGCAAAGCCTTCGTACATATCGGTCCACTCGTAGTTCTCGCCGTCCGCGGCAGCTGCGAGATTGGCGGCGGTGTCGCCGATGCCGCTCAGCTCCTTGAACCACATCTTGGCGTGTTCCTTCTCATTTTCTGCGGTCTTTAAGAAGAGGGACGCGATCTGTTCATAGCCTTCCTTTTTCGCTACCGAGGCAAAATACGTATATTTATTCCGGGCTTCCGATTCGCCGGAGAAGGCAGCATGCAGGTTCTTCTCGGTCTGGGTGCCTTCATATTTGTTCTTCGGCGCGGAAGTGATAACTTCCAGCTTGTCGCCCTTGGCGCCGCAGCGCGGGCAGACAGGGGTTTCCCCATCCTTTACGGTGAATACTTCTCCGCAGATTTTGCATTTGTACTGTGTCATTTTCTTTTCCTCCTGTTTTGGCTTTTCTTCCATAACTACTTTTTGCGGCTCGCCGACGTGGCGGATGCCCGTATAGCGGGCAATGTCCGGGTCGGTGGTCACAAGGTTATCCATGGACAGGCCGTGGACCGAATGGTTGCCGGTCACCCGGGCAAAGGTCCGCAGTTCATCACGCGATACGTTTAAAAAGTTCGCTACCCGCTGGGCGGAAGCTTCGATATTCAGCCGCTTGCGCAGCTCGGGGTCCTGGGTGGCGACGCCGACAGGGCAGCGTCCGGAACCGCAGATACGGTACTGCTGGCAGGCAGCGGCAATGAGGCCCGCACTGGCGATTGCGACGGCATCCGCGCCCATGGCCAGCGCCTTGGCAAAGTCCGCCGATACCCGCAGGCCGCCGGTGATCACCAGAGAGATATCCGAGCCGACCGAGTCCAGATATTTCCGCGCACGGGCCAGAGCGTAAACCGTCGGGACAGTGGTCGCTTCCCGCAGGAACAAGGGGCTGGAACCGGTCGCGCCGCCGCGTCCGTCGATGGTGATAAAGTCAGGCTGCGCATAGACGCAGTAAGCAAGGTCCTGCTCGATGTTCCCGGCAGCGATCTTGATGCCGATGGGACGGCCGTCCGAACGGCGGCGCAGCATATCCACCATCTCCCGCAGGTCCTCTTTCGAGTTCAGCTCGGGAAATTTGCTGGGGCTCTGGACGTCCTCGCCCTGCTTTTTGCCGCGGATGGCGGCGATCTCAGCCGTCACCTTTTCGCCGGGCAGGTGCCCGCCCATGCCGGGCTTGGTGCCCTGGCCGATCTTGATTTCGATGGCGTCCGAGGAGCGCAGGTTCTCGTCGGTCACGCTGTATTTATTGGGAATATACTCAAAAATGTACTTATAGGCCGCGGCCTTCTCTTCCGGCAGGATGCCGCCTTCGCCGCTGCACATGGCAGTTCCCGCCATAGCGGAGCCTTTGGAGAGGGCGATTTTGACCTCCTTGGACAGGGCGCCGAAGGACATATGCGAGATATAAACCGGGCTTTCCAGCACCATCGGTTTCCTGGCGTGCTTGCCGATCACCGTCACCGTGTCGACGGGGTCGCCGTCATTCAAAGGCGGCGGGTTAAGCTGTCCGCCCAGCAATAAAATATCATCCCAGTTCGGCATCGGCATCTTCGTGCTCATGGCGCCGCCGATGGTCTTTCCGGTCACCGCCATCTGATGAATTTCGGCCATATACCGGCTGGTCGGGTCGTCCCGGGCGGTGGAGCGGTCATACTCGAGGCTCCCTCCGTAGGGCTTCGGCGCAGGCTCTCCGCCGGGTTCGTTTACCGGCACCAGATTGGACGCCGGCTGACGGCAGACCGGGCAGCAGTCCAGCTCGGAAACGGGTTTTCCCTCTTTTTCCTCGTCATAGACCGCGCCGCAGATCTTACATTTGTAAACTGCCATAGTAACACCTCCGTTTTCCTGTTATCCATCCTGTTCTCCGCCGCTGCACACCGGGCACAGGCCCTCAAAAACGACCCGGTGCCGATTGACTTTAAAGCCGGTTTGCTGCGCGACCTGTGCGTCAAACTGCATCTGATACGGCACAGGCGCATCAAAAACCCTGCCGCAGCCGGTGCAGAACAGGTGGTAATGGCGGTCCAGACGGGAGTCATAACGATCCGCTGCAGGTACCTTCGCGTCGGTGATCTCTCCGTCTTCCGATAGCACCCCAAGATTGCGGTATACCGTACCACGGCTGATTTTTTCATCTCTGGCGCGCACATCCAGGTAAATCTGGTCGGCAGTCGGATGGTCGCACCGGCCGCGGACCGCTTCCAGAACCATCTGGCGCTGCCGTGAATTTCTCTGCTGTTTCATCTGAACCTCCTTTACAATATTAGGACTTGATACTATTATACATACAAGATAACCATAAGTCAAGGGAGACTAAACATAATTTATAGCAAAAATGCCATGATTTTATGCGCGCTTTGACAGCGGTCATCTTGCAATGGCGGCCGGTTTGTGGTATGATGATACATATAATTTGTGTGCTTCTGTCAGCAAAAGCAAATCGGGCTTTTTAGGGAACCTCTGATTTAATGCTTTCCCCCGCCGGAGGCGGAGGAAAAGCTCGACAATTCCGTGCCCGAAAGAATAGAAAGTCGAATAAATCAGTGGCTCCTCAGGAAAGGATGTTTGTCATGCAGTTTGAAATTACGCCGGAGCAGCGGTTTATAGAAGCGGGAAATGAAAATATCGCCTGGTGCGGACGGATCGACGACAGCGTTCCCGGCGCACGACGGCTGATTTTCCCTTATTCCAGCGCGACGCTGCGCTTTACCTCTCCTTATGTGCAGGTGATCGTCCGCAACCATGTCCTGCCGGAGGACGGCCGCGAAACTTCTCTCGGCGTTGTGCTGGACGGCAAGGAGGACCGGCAGACCAAAGTAATTCTCGAGCACCGGGACGGAGAACAGGTCCTGACCCTGGCCGAGGGGCTGGACGGAAGCGAGCACACGGTCTTTTTGTTCAAGCGCTCGGACGATTTTTACGAGGTGGAAATTCTCGGTTTTGTACTTGCGGAAAGCGGAAAGATCCTGCCGCCGCCCAAGCAGCCGCGCAAGTGCATCGAGTTTTACGGGGATTCGGTGACGGCGGGCGAAGTCTCGGAAGCGGTGAAATTTGCCCGCAAGCCTGACCCCGAAAACCACGGAGAATATAACAACAGCTACTATTCCTACGCCGCCATCACCGCGCGGCTGTTAAACGCACGGGTGCACCTGTCGGCACAGGGCGGCATTGCCCTGCTCCCCCATACCGGCTATTTCCGGCAGCCGAACACGGTCGGCATGACCGAGGTCTTTGACCGGGTGCGTTTTAACCCGGAGATGGGCGAGCTGGCGCCCTGGGATTTTGCGCGGTTTGCCCCGTCGGTCGTCGTCGTCGCCATCGGGCAGAACGACCATTTCCCGGAAAATTACATGCGGGACGATCCCCGCGGCGAAAAAGCAAAGGCGTGGATGGACGCTTACCGGAACTTTATCCTGAGCCTGCGCAGCCGCTATCCCAAGGCCTATATCATCCTGACGACAACGATTTTAAACCACGCGCCCCAGTGGGATCGGGCAATCGGCCGGGTCTGCGCCGGGCTGCAGGAAAATGACGATAAAATCTACCATTTCCTCTACTGCAACAACGGCCGCGGCACACCGGGTCATGTCCGCGTCCCGGAAGCGGAGGTCATGGCGCTGGAGCTGCGGGCATTCATCAACGGACTGGGCACCGAGGTCTGGCGATAAACAGATTCATTTAGTTTTTA
>CAMAJC010000220.1 GCA_945835425.1 uncultured Clostridia bacterium | reverse complement strand
CGCAGGTCGCCGCTACAGGCCAAAGGAATTGCCGTTTAATATCCGCAGCGTTTCATAAAACCAATCGAGCGTGGCAAAAAGTCCGAAGACTGTATAGAGCCCAGTTTTGCTGCGCCGTCGAACCGCGGCGGCGTTTTCCTTCGGAAAATAAACAGCAAAACCGAACGTTCTCACCCAGTCACCCCGCGTGCACCCCAGGCCGCGGCGGACAAGAAAGTTTTGGTTCCGCTTTTTCAAAAGCGGAGGGAGGAAAAGTATGGAAAATCAGATGGCGGTGGGCGTTTGCCGGCTGGAAAACTATCAGATGGAGGCGGTGCAGGAGGCAGTCGACCGGCAGTTTGCGCAGCTTTCGCTGGACAGGCTTATAAAGCCGACGATGCGGATTACGCTCAAGCCCAATCTGCTGATGAAACGGAAACCGGAGGACGCGACGACGACCCATCCGTCCATTATGCAGGCGATTATCCGCCATTTGAAAGCCCTCGGCGTCCCGGCAGGGAATATCACCATCGCCGATTCACCCGGCGGACTGTATAACCACCCGGCAGTGTTCGGCATCTACGCGTCGACCGGGATGCAGGCCGTGGCGGACGCGGAAGGCGTGAACTTGAACGATGATTATTCCACTATCGAAACTGCCTGCCCGAACCCTGTCCGCGCTCACAGCTTCCCGCTGATTCAGCCGGTGGCGGCCGCAGACCTGGTCATCTCAGTCTGTAAGCTCAAAACCCACTGCATGACCGGCCTGTCCGGCGGCGTCAAGAACCTGTTCGGAACGCTGCCCGGCCTGACGAAACCGGACTATCACTGGCGCTACCCGGAAAAAGCGGATTTCTGCAATATGCTGGTCGACCTCTGCGAGACGGTGCGGCCGGGGATCACCTTCTGCGACGCAGTCGAATCGATGGAAGGAGACGGCCCTTCCTCCGGCACCAAAAAGCACACCGGGATGCTGCTGTGCAGCGAAAGTCCGTACCTCCTCGACCTCGTCCTCTGCCGGGTCATGTGCAAGGAGGAAAGCGAGATTCTGACGGTTAAGGCTGCCCGCGACAGAGGCATCTGCACCCTGAAAAAGGAAGAAGTGCCGCTGGTGGGCGATCCGCTGCGCACGTTTGATGACTTTAAACAGCCCCGGTCAGTGACAACTGACTTCCTTTCCAAAGTCCCGGGTCCGCTGCGCACCGTCTGCCGCCCAATCGTCGACCGCTTTTTGACCACCCGGCCGTCGATCAACCATAAAATGTGCGTCGGCTGCGGAAAATGCGCCGAAAGCTGTCCTGCACACACGATCAGAATCGAAAACCACAAAGCCTACATTGACAGGAAAAACTGCATCCGCTGTTACTGCTGCCACGAGATGTGCCCGATCCACGCCATCACCGTCAAGCAGAACCGGCTGCTGAAACTATAACAGGTACAAACAATGAACCAGATTACCCTGCGCGCCAACGCCAAAATAAACCTCTCCCTCGACATCATCGGACGGCGGGAGGACGGCTACCACCTGATGGACATGATTATGCAGTCGGTGGACCTTTGCGACCTTGTCCGCCTGGAAAAAGGCACAGATATCCGCGTGTCGCTCCTCTCCAGCGACAACGGCTCCGCCCTTTCCATCGGCGAAAACAACACCGCCCATAAAGCGGCAGCGGCTTTTTTCCGTTATACCGGACTGCCGGGCGGCGTGTCCGTTCAGCTCACAAAGCATATCCCGCAGGAAGCCGGGATGGCTGGCGGCAGCGCCGATGCAGCCGCCGTGCTGATCGGGCTGGACAAGCTCTATGAGACCGGGCTTTCCCGGCAGGAGTTTTTGGATATCGGCGTGACCGTCGGCGCGGACGTGCCTTTCTGCCTGGTCGGCGGCACTGCGCGGGTACGGGGAATCGGCGAGAATATCCTGCCGCAGCCGATGTTTGGATTTGGACATTATCTGATTGTCAAGCCGCCTTTCGGCATCTCAACGCCGCTTTCCTTCAAGCGGTTTGATACGATGGACAGCTGCCGACGCCCGGACAATGACGCGCTTCTCGCGGCGATGGCGTCCCATGACCTTCCGCAGATGCAGCGCGTGTCGGCCAATGTCCTCGAACAGGCCGCCGAGTCGCCGGAAATCGAAGCGATTAAACAGCGGCTGCGTTCTCTCGGCGCAGGATTTTCCCTGATGACCGGCTCCGGCAGCGCAGTTTTCGGGCTGTTTGCGGAGAAAGAAGCGGCGGCGCAGGCGGCGGAGCCGCTTTCAGACTGCGGCCGTGTTTATCTGGCAGCAGCGGCACCCGCAGGCGTGCAGGTCGCGGACTTTTCGTAAGAAAGCGGCGCGTCAGTAGGTTTGTCAAAAGTCGGCGGGACGGGAAACCCGTCCCCTACAAATCGGACGTTTTCTGCAACGGTAGGGGACGGGTTTCCCGTCCCGTGCTTGCTGTTTTTCTCCACATCTCCGTTTAAACAACATCGACATAACGTGAACTTTCCGGAAACGCACATCGGTATATTTTGGGAAAACCGGGCCATCCTTTCATTAGAATTTTCTGATAAAAGGATGGTTTATATGAAACGGACGATTATCCGGTTGCTGCCGGTTTTAGCTGGTTTTCTGCTGAGTATGGGGCTCCTTTTTGCAGCCGGCACCTTTTCGGCCTGCAATCAGCTCTATGCGGACACCCTTCGGCTCCATATCCGCGCAGCCTCGGACGATGCGGACGATCAGGCGCGCAAGCTCCTTGTCCGGGACCGGCTGGTGACGGTGACTGCGGAGATGACCGAGGGCGCAGAGGATGCAGATGAAGCGGCGGCGATGCTGGCGGAAAATCTCCCTGCGCTGCAGGCGGAAGCGGAAGCGGCTCTGCGGAGCAGCGGGTCGGAGGACGCGGTGGAGGTGGAAATCTGTCCGCAGTATTTTAATACCCGCCGCTATGAGACCGGCGCCGGAACGCTGACGCTGCCTGCCGGGAAATACGAAGCCCTGGTGGTGACGATCGGGGAAGGGCAGGGCCACAACTGGTGGTGCGTCCTCTATCCGTCCCTCTGCCTGCCGGCAGCCGAAGGGCAGGAAAACGTGGCTCTTTCCCGCTATTCCGGGGAGGAGCAGCAGCTTGTCACCGGCGATTATGAAGTGCGGTTCTGGTTGGCGGAAATGTGGACGCGGATTGCCGCGTGGCTGGATGGGGAAGCGGTCGCTAACCGCTGAAATGCTGTAAAACTGCCCATCAAAAAGCGGACATATTCGGTCAATGTTCCAGTTGTCCGCTAAAGAGGAATATGTTATAATTATGACGATTTCCATAGATTCTAAATAAGAAAACTGAGCCGCTTTGACGGAATAGAGAAAGGATTTTGCATATGGCATCCAGATTGATCCTGCTTGAAGGGGTACCTTGCACCGGCAAGACTTCGACTGCCCGGTTTGTTTCCTCGCAGCTGCGGGGCTGGCACCCGGACGTAAAGCTGTTTACCGAGGAGTCGACCTGGCATCCTGTTGATTTTAATAACCATGCTTTTCTGACCCCGTGGCAGTATAAGTCTTTCCCGGAGGAGGACAGAGTCCTGCTGCCGGTGGAAAAGAGTGAAAACCCGGAAGGATATATCGTCCCGCTGTACGAGCTGCATGAATCGCTCGCCGAACAGCTGCAGTCCTACAAAATCTACGGCTGCCAGCCCTGGGAGATTGAGCGTCCGCTGATTCTGGAGCGCTGGCGGCAGTTTGTCGCAAAGGTACTGGACGATGAGACGATCTATATTTTTGACGGCGTCTTTTTCCAGAACCCGATCTGCGAGATGATGATGTGGTTCGACCTGCCCAGAGACGAGATTGACAGCTTTATGAAAGAGCTGGCGGACATTGTAAGGCCGCTGTCTCCGCTGGTCATCTATCTGGAGAGCGACCAGATCGAGGCCCGCATCCGTGAGGTTTCGGCGGAACGGGAATATGAATGGCTGGTCGACCTGATCGCCTACCACACTGGTCAGGGCTTCGGCGAGAAGATGGGCGTGCCCGACCTGGAAGGATGTATCCTCTGCCTGGAGGCAAGACAGTCGGT
>CAMAJC010000219.1 GCA_945835425.1 uncultured Clostridia bacterium | reverse complement strand
CCTTTTTATCCTTCGGCAGGAGGATATTGAGGAGGATTGCGACCACAGCGGCCGGGACGATGCCGGAGCCGCCGAAGATCAGCTGGACAAACTGGGGAGTGCCGGCGAGGATGGATGCATTGGCGCCCATGCCGTAGCCGACGCCGAGGGCGACTGCGACGATCGAGAGGTTCCGGGGCGTCAGCGGCTCCTTGGTGATCAGCTGGATACCGCTGATGACGATGGAGGAGAACATCATGACTGCAGCGCCGCCCAGAACCGACTGGGGCATGATCGAAACCAGTGCGCCCAGCTTGGGGCAGAGGCCGCACAGGACGAGGAAGATTGCGCCGGTGGCCAGGGCAAAGCGGTTGACGACCTTGGTCATGGCGACGAGGCCGACGTTCTGGCTGAAGGAGGTGTTGGGCAGTACGCCGAAGAGGGCTGCAAAGCTGGAGCCGAGGCCGTCGCAGACAACGCCGCCGGACAGTTCCTTATCGGTCGCTTCACGATTAAGACCGCCTTCCATAACGCCGGAGATATCGCCGACGGTTTCGACCGCCGTGACAATGAACATAATGAGCACCGGCAGGATCGCCCGCAGGTCGAATACCGGTTTGACCGGCATCAGTTTCGGGAGTGCAAACCAGGCGGCATTTTTGACCTTGTCCCAGTTCAGCACCCAGGCCTTGGTAAACTCCACGCCGTCGGCGGTGACGCCGGTGGTCGGCAGGACAAAGCCCATGATGAACGCGGCCACATACCCGCAGATGATGCCCAGCAGGATGGAGGAGGAGCTTAAAAAGCCCTTGGTGCCGTGCTTGAAGATCAGGATCATGACCAGCACGAACAGTGCCAGGCAGAGGTTCTCCACCGAGCCGAAGTCCTTGGCGCCGCTGCCGCCGCCGAAGGAGTTGATGCCGACCGAGATTAAGCTCAGACCGATGGACATGACGACGGTGCCGGTGACGACCGACGGGAAGAATCTGCGCAGCGGTTTCAAAAAGAAGCCGAGGACCGTCTCAAACAGGCCGCCGATGATCGACGCGCCCATAATCGCGCCGTAGGCGATGACGCCGCCGCCCATGGTGGCCGCAACGCTGTTGAATACGCCGATGAAGCCGGAAGAGGTGCCCATGATGATCGGGACTTTGCCGCCGACCGGACCGATGGTGAACAGCTGAATCAGGGTGACGATGCCCGCGACCAGCATGGCGTTCTGCAGAAGGCTCAGCTGCAGGCTCGCAAATTCGCCGCTTGCAATCCCGCAGGTGCTGGTGATAATCAGCAGCGGCGTCAGGTTGCCGACGAACATCGCCAGGACATGCTGCAGTCCCAGCGGGATTGCCTGAGACAGGGGCATCTTTCCGTCGAGCTGGAAAGCCGCCTCATGAAGCGCAAGGCTCTTTTTCATAGTAAAACCCTTTCTTATGTATGTTTGGTATACAGCAGACTGTCGAAGGAGTTATCTATTGATGATTTGTAGCGGCGACCTGCGGTCGCCACCAGCATCATTAAAATGTCCGGTTTCTTATGTGTAACTATAAAATAATCCGTGATTTTGTACAGATTTGGTGGCGGTCGCAGACCGCCGCTACAAGCAAATGATTGCTACGCTTGATTCCTATAGATTTTTTCGACAGTCTGATGCATATATTTATATACAGTTTATTTTCTTTCGGAAATGTATCCAAGCGATATTTTGCAGGTTGTTATGCTGCGAGCGGAAAGATTTACTGTTCCCTGAACTGGATGGTGCCCTTTTCCGCGTCCATCGATTCGACGATTGCCAGAGACTGCAGGTCATACCCCAGATTGCGGATGACGCGTCCGCCGATCTGGAAGCCCTTTTCAATGGCGATGCCCAGGCCCTCGACCGTCGCGCCGGCAGATTCCGCGATGGAAATCAGTCCCTGCAGGGCGCAGCCGTTGGCAAGAAAGTCGTCGATAATCAGGAGGTGGTCCTCCGGAGTCAGGAACTTTTTCGACACAATGACCTGGTTTTTGTTTTTGTGGGTAAAGGATTCGACCTCGGCCACATACATCTCGCCGTCTATATTGATCGACTTCGACTTTTTGGCGAAGACCATCGGCACCCCGAACTCTTTGGCGACAAAGCAGGCCATACCGATGCCGGACGCTTCGATGGTCAGCACCTTGGTGACATTCTTGTCCGCAAAACGGCGTTTAAATTCCCTGCCGATCTCTTCCAGCAGCCCGATATCCATCTGGTGATTCAGAAAGCTGTCCACCTTCAGGACGTTTCCGGGTTTGACGATGCCGTCTTTGGCTATCCTTTCTTCTAAGAAATTCATCAATTTACACCTCCTAATAATTTTCCAGTATAGCAGATTTCAGCCCGGTTGTCACCTGTTTTGCCGAAAAGAATATTCACAAATCTTTCACAGTGTTTTTTTATTTATTTATGGCAGATGATACAGAAAGGCCATGATCCGGGCGAATGGGAAACGCGACCATAAAAAAACCCGAATAAAAATAAAAATAATTATATGCATCCGCCGTCCGGACTGGTATAATAATGAAAACGACCCCGATATCGGTGTGACGACCTGCGGCGTGATCGGCCGGATCGTGCTGCTCTGCGTGTGGGTTTTTCATCTGGTTTATTTTACCTTCGGCGTCAAGACCTTCCGGGGCGAAAGCACGGAAAAGCGTCCGGAATGATTTTTATGTTTATGAGTTAGCATATGCTAATATCCCCGGACATTTCGGTTTCCGGGGATTTTTTGTCATATTTTTATTTTCATTTCCGAAAACTGTCAGCCGCTGCGCCGCATAACAGGCTCTTTGCCGCAGATAATCAGAAAGTACCGGAAAATTCGGTACGTTTCGCAAACGAAACAGAAAAGTACTTTCATGCTGGTTTTCGCTGTTATCCTCATGCAGATGGGGAAAAGGCGGAGACGAAAGGAAGGATTTTGAAAATGAAGAAGCGTAAAGTGGCTCTTAATGCGGCTCCGCTGCTGGTCGCAGCGGCAGCGGCGCTGGCCTTTACCGGCTGTAACGGAGCGGACGGGAAGGTGAACAGCAATAATAACACGACCAATAACGGCGCCACCTCCCATCCCATCAGCGATGCGGTGAGCGATGTCGGCAGCGGCGTCGGCGACATTGTGAGCGATATCGGCGAGGGGGTCTCGGACGGCGTTTCCGACCTTACCGGCGGCGCCAATGACCATACCGGCACCAATAACAATAATAACGGCACGACAAACGGCAACGGCATTGTAAATGACGGCGGCACTGTAAATGACGGCGGCGTAGTGGGTGACAACACCAGCCGGACGGAAAGCTGGGACAATAATGTGGACGCAAACTATGACGATACCCTGAGGGACAGAAACTCGGTTTCGACCATGCAGCCTGTTGCGCAAAAAAAAACGCAGCTGACCTAAGCTCCCTCAGCGCAGAAAAACAGGGCTGGGGACAGGGCGTGCAGATGGACGACCGCAACCGGCCGCTCTGCAGCCTGGATTTCCAGCAAAAGTATGGGCAGTATGACGCTTACTTTATCGGCGACGAGGAGAAAGTGCTCTACCTGACCTTTGACGAAGGCTATGAAAACGGATACACCGCCGCGATCCTCGATACCTTAAAGGAAAAACAGGTCCCGGCGGTGTTTTTTATCACCGGCGATTATCTTGATGCCGAGCCGGAGCTGGTGGCGCGGATGATTGCGGAGGGCCATGCCGTCGGCAACCACAGCGAAAACCACCCCTCGTTCCCCGATATCTCCCTCCCGGAGCAGCAGACCGAGATTCAGACCCTCACCGACCGGGTGTTGGAGCAGTTCCAGTATCAGATGACCCTCTTCCGTCCGCCCTGCGGCGAGTTTTCCGAGCAGATGCTCGGGAATGTCCAGCAGATGGGGTATAAGACCCTGTTCTGGAGCTTTGCCTATAAGGACTGGGACAAGGACGGCGGTGCAGGCGCGGCAGCAGCCCTCCAGAAGACAACGTCCGCCCTCCATGACGGCGCGATTTACCTGCTGCACGCGGTCTCGCCCGATAACGCGGCGATGCTCCCGGACTTTATCGACGCGGCACG
>CAMAJC010000218.1 GCA_945835425.1 uncultured Clostridia bacterium | reverse complement strand
TCCAGCATCCGCTTTATTTCCGCTGCCAGCCCTCTGGCCTCGGCGAGATAAACGGAAACCGGCTCGTCGTCCCCATCTTCATTTTGTTCATTTATTCCTGCGCCGTCGATCAGCTGGAGCGTCACCGCCGCCTGACCGGCAGGGAGCGGTGGATAGTAATCTGCGCCGCAGTGGAGCGCCTCATCCTCATCATAGTTTACGTCCCCGACCTCTCTGGACATGACGCAGGAAAAGAGAAAGTTGACCGCACCGGTGACTTCCGCGCGGGAACGGAAGTTGCGCGATAAAACGCAGAGCGCCGGGAAAGCCGTCCCGTCATAGGGCGAGAAGGACTCCTTCTTTTCGAGAAAGACTGCCGGGTTGGCGCTGCGGAAGCGGTAGATGCTCTGCTTTAAATCGCCGACGTAAAAAAGGTTCGCGCCGTCCTTGCTGATACAGCGGAAGATCATGTCCTGCAGACGGTTGGTGTCCTGATATTCGTCCAGCAAAATTTCGGCAAACTGCCCGGACAGCTCCTTCCCGTAAGCGGTCGGCGTTCCGTCGGGGTTCGCCACCAGTTTCAGTGCAAAGGCCGCGAAATCGTTAAAATCCGCAACCCCGGCGGCTTCCTTGGCAGCGGCGATCCGGCCGGAAAAGTCAGTGACGAGGGAGAAGAAGCTCCGCACAACCTTTGCTTCCGCCTGCATATCCGCCTGAAATTCATCGCTGCGGCAGACGAGCAGCGACTGCGCCTGAACGAGCAGGTCTTTTGCCATATTGCGGCAGCTTTTAACGGCCTCTTTGTCCTCTGGCGCGGCGGTTTTGAGAAAGGTGAGCCGGTGGCCCACAAAGATGTTTTCCATCCCGGTGAGTTTGTCCCACTGGGCGTCCTCTTCGCCGCAGTAAGATAAATAACCCCGTGCGCTTTCCGCTTCATCCCGCAGGGCTGCGATCACCTTGTCGCTGCAGAGCGGTGCGCCGTCGGAAAGCACACCGAAAGCAGCAGCTTGCGCCGCTTTATCCAGCAGAGCGCAGGCGTTTTCCACCAGTTCCCGTACCTCATGGAGCACCAGCTTTCCCCACTGGGTTTCCTCCGGAGACAGCCCGGCTGCAGCGTCATAGAGGGCCAGCTGCCGCTCCATCCACTGCTCCGGGAAGGGCAGGGAGCGCAGCTTCTGATAAAGGGAGAGCACTGCGTCTGACAGGGCCTTGTCGTTATCGGTCCCGAAGTACCCGGTCAGCTCGGCAAAGTCCTCATTTTCTCCGGACATAGCCATCATATACTGTTCTTCCAGCAAAGCGCGCAGGGTATCGGCGGTCATTTTGCTGAGCATCGCGTCGTCGACGCCGCGCAGGTTCGGGGACAGTCCCAGCTGCTCGAAATTTTCCCGCACAAGGCTGTGGAAAAAGGAGTCCATCGTGCAGATTTTCGCCTGGGACAAGAGCATCATCTGCCGCTGGAGGAAAGCGTCGCCGGGATTTTTCGCCAGTTCCGCCCGGAGTCTCGCCCGGATCCGTCCCCGCATTTCGGCGGCAGCGGCTCTTGTGAAGGTCACGACGAGGAACTGATCCGCGTCCACCTGCGCTTCCCGGTCGAGGATGCGGGTGATGATCCGCTCGGTCAGAACGGCGGTCTTGCCGCTCCCTGCGGCAGCGGAAACGAGCAGCCCGCCGCCTTTTGCGTCGATGGCGGTCTGCTGCTGGGGAGTCCAGGATGGCATGAGGATCAGTCCTTTCTTATGAGAGTGGAGTGTGGAGAGTGAAGAGTGGAGTGAAGGTATGCCGCTGCGCGGCATGGATTTAAAATTTCTATTTCACCGGTCCCCAGACGTGGCAGGGGACGGGTTTTCTGCATAAGCAAAAAGAGAAGCACGCTTGTGCTCCTCTTTAACGGTCAATCGATTTCGACCATGATTTTGCTGCCGTTTTGCTGAGCGGCGGAGCGCATAACCACGCGGATAGCCTTGGCGATGCGGCCCTGTTTACCGATGACTCTGCCCATATCGGAAGGAGCCACGTTCAGATGATATACGATGGTGCCGTCCTCAGCCGGCGGATCGACGCTCACCTTGACGGAATCCTTGTCCTCGACCAGGCCGCGAGCCAGCGCAACCAGTAATTCTTCCATGATAAATCCTCTTTTCTGTGACAGGGGAACCGGGCTGTCTTTGCAGCGGAGGTTCACCGCCTCTGAAACCCCGGCGGCTGTGGGGCGAAAACCAGCGGGGAATTATTTCTCGGAAGCAATTTTGAGGATCTTCTTCACGGTGTCAGTGGGCTGAGCGCCGGTAGCGATCCACTTGTTCGCTTTTTCCATGTCGAGATTGATAACGCTGGGGTTTCTGGTGGGATCATAGGTGCCGATCTCTTCGATGAAACGGCCGTCGCGGGGATATCTGGAATCTGCAACAACGATGCGGTAGAAAGGAGCCTTCTTAGCGCCCATTCTGCGAAGTCTGATTTTAACTGCCATGGTAATTTCCTCCTGAAATTTCTCTTTTGTTTTTATATGACAAACTGACGGAACATTGTCCTCAGGTGTCGACGTTTGGTGAATGTAACCGTGTTTATGCGATATCCATAACCGAATATTACATATTCATCGGTGGGAATTTGGGCATCATGCGGCGTTTGCCTTTTTTACCGAAACCGCCCATTTTTTTCATCATCTGCTTCATCTGCTCAAACTGCTTGAGCAGGCGGTTGACGTCCTGAACGGTAGTGCCGGAACCGGCAGCGATTCTCCGTTTGCGGGAAGGGTTGATGATGGACGGATTTTCGCGTTCCCTTTTGGTCATCGAGTTGATCATCGCCTCAATGACTTTCAGCTGGCGGTCGCCTTCCTCAATGTTTTCATCGGTGACTTTGCCGGAGATGCCGGGGATCATCGAAACGATCGAGCGCATCGAGCCCATCTTTTTGATCTGCTGCATCTGGGAGAGCAGGTCGTTCATGTCAAAGGCGCTCTGCTGCATCTTTCTGGCGAGCTTTTCGGCTTCCTTCTCATCGACCGTCTCCTGCGCCTTTTCGATCAGGGTCAGTACGTCGCCCATGCCGAGGATGCGGGACGCCATCCGTCCCGGGTGGAACGGCTCGATGTCGTCGAGCTTTTCGCCGGTGCCGGAGAACTTGATGGGTTTGCCGGTGACCTGCTTGACCGAAATCGCCGCGCCGCCGCGGGTGTCCGAGTCGAGCTTGGTCAGGATGATGCCGGTGACCGGCAGGGCTTTATTGAAGGTGTCCGCGACCGTGACGGCGTCCTGACCAGTCATCGAGTCGACTACCAGCAGGATCTCGTTCGGGTGGACAGTGCTTTCGATTTGTTTCAGTTCTTCCATCAGCTTCTCATCGATATGCAGTCGGCCTGCCGTATCGACGATCACGAGGTCGTAGCCGTGGTCTTTTGCGTATTTAAGGCCTTCCTGCGCGATCTGAACCGGGTCGCCCTGGCCCATCTCGAAGACTTTTGCGCCGGCCTTTTCGCCGACGATTTTCAGCTGCTCGATTGCCGCCGGACGGTAGACGTCACAGGCGATCAGCAGCGGCCGGCAGCCTTCCTTTTCCTTGAAGTACTTGGCCAGCTTTGCGGCGTGGGTCGTTTTGCCGCTGCCCTGGAGGCCGCACATCAAAACGACTGTCGGAGGTTTGGAGGCAAATTCGATCCGCTCGTTTTCGCCGCCCATCAGCACGGTCAGCTCTTCGTTGACGATTTTGATGACCTGCTGGGCAGGCGTCAGGCTTTCCAGGACCTCCTGGCCCACAGCCCGTTCGCTGACGGTTTTGACAAAGTCCTTGACGACCTTGTAGTTGACGTCCGCTTCCAGCAGCGCCAGCTTGACCTCGCGCATGGCCTCTTTGATATCGGATTCATTCAGCTTGCCTTTGGAACGCAGCTTCTTAAACGCCGCGGAAAGCTTATCAGACAGGCTCTCAAATGCCACTTCTCTCCCACCTTTGTCGAGTTAATGAAGAATGAATAATGAAAAATGAAGAATGAATAATTAA
Organism: uncultured Clostridia bacterium; assembly: GCA_945835425.1. Lineage (GTDB taxonomy): Bacteria > Bacillota > Clostridia > Oscillospirales > Ruminococcaceae > Faecivivens. The sequence goes on along the minus strand of CAMAJC010000218.1, from coordinate 84 downwards.
GGTATTCCGCTGCGCGGAATGGATTTAATTACTTCAAAATCAGAGTCTGCCGCTTTTCATCATTCAGTTTAAATAATCATCGGA
>CAMAJC010000217.1 GCA_945835425.1 uncultured Clostridia bacterium | reverse complement strand
AATGCATTATATCATTTGTGCAACAATTTGTCAATTCTGCCTTATTTACAGCACATCAATATTTTGACTTTCTAACCGGGTAAATTATCTTCCCGGAGAAAAATCCGGGTATCTGCTGCGCACGGCGGCAAAATGTCCGGAAAACGTCATTTTATGTCTGTTTTTTTATTGATTTTTTTGATACGATTTGTTATACTGATAACAGGAAAACTGGTGAGAAAGCGCGTACATAGTTATGTAAGTTTCTTTTAAAACCAGATGTTTATTCTATTTTTTCCATAAGGAGTGTTTTGTCATGAGAGAGTATGATAAGAGCCATGTTGAGTTTCTGCACCTGCAGCAGACCCCGGAAATGGTAAACGGTGCGCCGGTCATCATCAAGCGTTCCCCCACCGAGCCCCGTCCCGGCTGCATTGACCATCATGAGGCGGCCTGCCTGAAAAAGCACTGGGTTGCCCGCGAGGACAAGGAGCCTGAGGAAAAGCCCGCATCCCCGATGGAAGCGCTGCAGAAGATGCGCGACAACATGGGCTTCCCCAACCACAATATCTGCGAGGTTGAGATCCATACCAAGTTTGAGACGATCATGAACGGCGAAAACGAGGTTGGCCTCTGGAGATATTACCGCAGAGATACCCAGTACAAAAAGGACCGTCCCTGCTTTATCTTCTACCACGGCGGCGGATGGGTCGGCGGCACGCCCTATACGGTTGAGAATCCCTGCCGGCTGATTGCCGAGCTGTCGGGCGGCGTTGTATTCAATGTCGATTATTCCCTCGCGCCCGAAAAGAAATACCCCAACGGCGTCAACGATTGCTGGACGGCTCTGAAGCATGTTTATGACCATGCGGATGAGTACGGTATCGACAAGAACAAGATCGCCATCGGCGGCGACTCTGCAGGCGGCAACATGACCGCTGTCGTTTCCCTGATGGACCGCGACCGCGGCACCCATATGGTCGCCCTGCAGGTTCCGATGTACGCGGCTGTCACCTTTAAGGGCAGCGCAACTCCCGGCTACCATTTCAGCATCAAGGAATACGAATTTGACCCCTCGCAGGAAGCTGACCTCAATCCCCGCGTCGCCATTTCCCGTCCCAAGGATGAGGAGCACGACGATGAAATCATGATGGGGGCGCTCTACTTCGACGATCCGGAAAAACAGTGCCTCGAGACCTACGCTTCCCCGCTGATGGAGAAAGATTTCACCGGTATGCCCCGCTGCCTGTCGGTATCGTGTGAGTACGACGGCCTGCGGATCCAGGACGAGCTTTACGCCAAGAGACTGGCTGCGGATGGCGTCAAGGTCAAATCCATCCGTTACCGCGGTGTGCAGCACGCCTTTATCGACCGGCTGGGCTTTGTCCCCCAGGCGGAAGACCTCTGCATCGAAATCGCCGACGCGATGAAGGAAATGTAACAGTACATATGCATAGAAAGGATGATAACCCATGGCAAAGTTTACCTGTAATTTTATCTCCTATACCCTCAAGCGGACGGTCGATATCACCGTCATTATCCCTTCCGTCACGATCCCCGAATCGATGGGCATGACCCTGCCGGAAGGCCAGAAACCCCGTCATCAGAAGGCGGACAAATACCCCGTTCTCTATCTGCTGCACGGCATGGGCAACAACCACGCCCAGTGGACCGGCTATACCAACGTCGAGCTGTTCGCGGAAGAACAGAATATGGCGGTCGTCATGCTCTCCGCCGAGAACAAGTCCTATGTCAATATCTATGCGGACAATTTCTATGATTTCGTTTCGGAAGAGCTGCCCGACTTCGTAAAAGAGATGTTCCCCATCTCCGACCGGCCGGAAGACACCTATATCGCAGGCCTGTCAATGGGCGGTTTCGGCACGCTGGTTCATGCCCTCTCCCATCCGGAGCGGTTCGCGGCTTTCGGCGCCTTCTCGGCAGCTGTCCAGCTGAACCCGTATTCGCTGGCCGGCGATGCTGAGGCTGACAAGCACCCGATCAACCCCGCTTATGACCCGATGAACCTGCTCAAAGAGGACATCAAGGCGGGCAAGAAGCTGCCGAAGATGTATGTGGCCTGCGGTGAAAACGATTTCCTGTATGAGGCCAACAAGGCTTTTGTTGAAGAGATGAAAGCGCTTGGCTGCGAAGTCGAGGTCGACTTTGTACCGGGATATACCCATGAATGGAGATTCTGGAACCTTGAGGTCGAGAAGTTCCTGAACTGGATTCCCCGCACCGACGCTTACGCAGGCGGCAAGAGACAGGTATGATCTTTTCCTGAAGATAAAAACAGCGCTCTGGATGATCCGGAGCGCTGTTTTTTATTCGGTTGTTTCGCCGTGTAAAATGACCCTGCCGCCATCGGGACAGGCAGCGGTAAAGGCTTTGGCACGGCTGTCGCCATAGTCCAGCTCACCGCCGTTTAAAAGGGTGTACACCATCGGATAAACGATGTGCCACAGCTCGTGGCATACCGGCGGACAGGTGTCCTCCACCAGGAAGGAGTCCCCCTTTTTATGGAGCCCGCAGCGGCATCGGCTTTCCAGTACGGTCAAACGCACTTTTGCCATCTGCTCACCTTCTCCCGGCCAGATATTTCTGCAGCCGTCCGACCATCAGCCCGCCGACCAGACCGATCAGCGTCCCGGTAACCGCACCGGAAATGAGCAGTACCGGGAAATAGTACCAGACATTGCCCGTTTCCAGGACGCACATGGCTACCAGCAGCTGGCCGACATTGTGGGCGATACCGCCGCAAATGCTGACGCCGGTCGTCCCCAGCAGTTTTTTCCGCGAAAGAAACGCCATCAGCAGAAAGCTCAACAGCCCGCCGGCGAGACTATACAGCATACTGAACAGTCCGCCGAAGGTCAGCCCGGTCAGGATAATGCGGATCACCGCAATGACGAATGCGTCCCGCAGGTCCAGCGTATACAGCGCCAGCAGGACGACCAGGTTTGCCAGCCCCAGTTTCACCCCGGGAATCCCGAAGTTAAAGGGGATCAGGTGCTCCACATAGGAAAGGATAAAGGCCAGCGCCACCATCATGCCGCAAAGGGCGACACGCCGGGGCGTCAGTTTCTCACGCGACGGCATCGACGCTTCCCTCCTCCTTACTGTAAATCGTCACGACCACGCGGTTCGGCAGACAGATGATGCTCTCGCCGTCTTTCGATATGGGACGGTGGCGCACGCAGATGCCGTCGGGACAGGAAGCGGACTCCATATGGACAACGCCGCCTTCGATGATCAGGCGGTTTTCGCCGCCGCTGTACCCCGCGATTTCAACTTCCGCGTCCTGCGCCAGGGGCATCTGCTGATACACCGCGCCGTCAACCGTGATCTCCACGATACCGTCTCCGGCCGCAGGGCGCAGCGCCATAATCAGCATGCAAATCCCGCCGATAACAAGCACGATGGCCAGCAGGAGGATATCCCGCCGGCCCGCAATCTTTTTATCTGCCATCTATCAGTCCGTCATCTGCTCGGTCGCAAAACGGTACGCATCGTCGATCGCCTGCATGACCGCGTTGGTCGAGAAGGTCGCACCGGCAAGACCGTCGATATGAGAGCCACGGCCGGACTCATTGCTCAGCAGCAGCGGGAACAGACGGCCGGTGAAACGGCTCTGGAAAGAATCCTGGGCGATGCGGTCGCCGTAATACTCCGATTCCTTCTGGGAAACGACCTTGATACCGGCAAGCATCGAGCCGTCAGCAGAAATGGTGGAGCGGATGACGATCGGTTCTTCCGAGTTAAAGCCGTACTCCCAGGTCTCTACGACATAAGCGACCAGATTGCCGGAAGCGTCATAGCCGTATTCCGCAGTATTGACGTGGTAGTCCGCGGCATTGCCGGGAAGGGCGCACTCTTTGGTCGAGCTGATCGTAAAGCCGACTTCCTGGCTGCTCTTGTAGGGCGCGTAGACGGCGGCAGCTACCCGGTTGCTGACCAGAATGACAGCTCCGGACAGGGCCAGCATCACGGCGAGGGAAATCAGCCAGGAAAATTTATTTTTCTTCTTGGTTTTCTGCATTCGTTCTCATTCCTTCCTTATGGATTCCGGTCGGCGTCAAATCCGGAACT
>CAMAJC010000216.1 GCA_945835425.1 uncultured Clostridia bacterium | reverse complement strand
GATGGCAACGTCGCTGCCTTCGCCGATGACAGTCGCCTTGTCCATCTTAAAGGGGCAATCTTCCTCGGAATAAACATCCTCGACAGCATTGCGGCCGACGCGGACATAAGCGGTCTGGTCGTCCTCGATCAGCGCTTCCATCAGCTTTCTGGTCTGGAAACGGTCGGAGGGCAGGTAAACGCGCATGCCGGGGATGGAGGCCATGTCGGCGATATCGGTGGCGCTGTGATGGGTCATGCCCAGGGCGCCGTAGGAAACGCCGCCGGAGATGCCGATCAGCTTGACGTTGGTGTGGGAGTAAGCACAGTCGACCTTTGCCTGCTCCATGCTGCGGGTGGAAAGGAAGCAGGCCGGAGAAGCGGCGAAAGCTTTCTTGCCGCAGTGTGCGAGACCAGCTGCAACCGAAACAAGGCTCTGTTCGGCGATGCCGACTTCAACAAACTGCTCGGGATAAGCGTCGGCGAAGGGAGCCAGAGAAGCGCTTCCTCTCGAGTCGGAGCAGAGGACAACGACGTCTTTATCGTCTTTTGCCTTTTCCATCAGGACTTCGCAGATGACCTGCTTATTCGCGATCTTATTCATTTGCAGCTGCCTCCTTTGCTTTCAGTTCAGCCATACCCTGCTCATATTCCTCAGCGGTGGGTACTTTATGATGCCAGGCAGCTTTGTTTTCCATGAAGGAAACGCCGCAGCCCTTGGTGGTGTTGGCGACAATCAGAGTGGGTTTGCCCTTGACGGTCTTTGCTTCCTCGAAAGCGGCGTCCAGTGCGTCGACGTCGTTGCCGTCGATCGAGATGACATGCCAGCCGAAGGTAGCCCAGCGCTCTTCCTGGCTCTCCTGGTTCATGACATACTCGGTGGTGCCGGAGATCTGCAGGCGGTTGCGGTCGATAACGGCGCAGAGATTGTCCAGCTTGTAGTGGCCGCCGGCCATAGCGCCTTCCCAGACGCTGCCTTCTGCCAGCTCGCCGTCGCCCATGACGACATAAACGCGGTAATCCTTCTTGTCCATCTTGCCGGCGATTGCCATACCGACTGCGACCGACAGGCCGTGACCCAGAGAACCGGAGTTCATTTCAATGCCATTGACCTTATTGTTGGGATGACCGATGTACTTGGAAAGGTACTGGGAAACGGTCAGAAGATCCTCTCTGGGGAAGAAACCCTTCTGGCAGAGGACGGCGTAAAGCGCCTCGACTGCATGACCTTTGGAGAGGATGAAACGGTCGTGGTCGGCATCATGGAAGTTCTCGGGGGTAACGTTCATCTGTTTGTTGTACAGGACGTTTAAGATATCCGTGACGCTGAAATCGCCGCCGATGTGGCCGGTCTTTGCCCGGTAAACGATATCCAGAATATCCTGGCGCAGACGATAGGAATTGGCTTTCAGATTCATAGTCGCATTTCCTTTCATATAATAATCTCAGGGATTCTGCTTGCGCGGAAATATGTTAACAGAGAGATTATTCACCGCGGAGATAAGCTTTGATCTCCTCTTCGTTGTCGTCATACAGGTCGGGCTTGACGCCGATGTACTTGCAGGCTTCATACAGTCTCGCAACAACATCGCCGTGGATGCCTGCGCAGTGGTGGATGTACGGACCTTCGACGATCTTGGCTTCCAGCTTCTTCCAGTTCTTGACTTCGATCCAGAGGTAGGTACCCTTGGTGTACGGGCCGTCGATGCCTTTGGCGGTGCCCAGCAGCAGGCTGTATTCGCCGTTGTCGCCGTCAAAGCGGCAGAGGGTGACTTCACCGTGTTTGCATTCGGCGGCAACTGCACCGGGATGGTCAAATGCCAGCGGGTAGGTCAGCTGGGGTTTCTCTTTGGCCAGAGACAGGGGCCAGGGACCGCAGTGCTGCAGCAGCTCGCCGTTGTCGTTGGTGGGATGGCGGACGGTCCAGTCAGCAAAGAAGACGGGGTTTTCGTCCATGCCGGCAGCCTGGACCAGCAGAGAGGTGATGGCGCCGTGGATATCGGTTTCGCAGACGACCGGGAAGCCTTCGTCAAACAGCAGGGAGTTTGCACAGCAGGGCATGACGCCAAGCTCGTCCTGGAGGGCGTTCCAGCACTGGATAACAGCGGCGTTGCAGCCGTATTTCTTGGCCATGGTCTCGATGGCGACCTTCATGGCGGCGACGTTATACAGCTCCTCCTCGGTGACGCGGATGTCCATCTTCATGCGCATATAAGCGACGCATGCTTCGACGAGGGTCTTTTCCTCTTTGGCCTTTTTGACGTTCTGGACCAGCTCGGTCATGGGAACGGGAGCCAGCTGGATGTTGAACTTCTCCAGCAGCTCGCCTTCGTTGCACATGGTGCTCCAGAAGTCGAAGGGACGGGTGGAAATCTGCAGGATGCGGGTGTGGCGGAATACCTTGACGATGTTGCAGACCGCCAGGAAGTCCTTGATGCCGCGCTCAAATTCGGGGTCTTCGAGGTTGCAGTTGGTCATGTAGGTAAAAGGAACGCGGAAACGGCGGAGAACTTTGCCGGTGGCGAACAAGCCGCACTGGGAGTCGCGGAGACGGACGCCGTTTTCATCAGGACATTCGTCACGGGGACCCCAAATCAGGACCGGCAGGTTCATTTCCTTGGCCAGACGGCAGACCTCATACTCGGTGCCGAAGTTGCCATGCGGGAAGAACAGGCCGTCGACCTTTTCTGCCTTGAACTTTTCCACAATTGCAGGCAGGTCGTTGTCGTCGTAGAGAAGGCCTTCCTTGTTGATATCGGTGATGTCAACAAACTCGACACCCAACTCTTCGAGGCGCTTGGCAGTCAAATTGCGGTACTCGATGGCTGCCGGAGCGGAAAAGATGCTGCGGCGGGTGGGCGCAAAGCCCAGTTTGATTTTTGCAGGAGTCATAAATTACCGTCCTTTCAATTAAGTGCAGTTATGTCATGCGGGATCCGTGCAGTCGCACACGCTTCCCCGCTCTACAAACTCAGTACAGATCTGCGATTTGGTGACGAAATGGTCATCATAGCGGATCAGTTCGATCAGCCTGCGGACCGCAGTCCGTCCCATCTCCTGTTTAAATACCCGGATGGTGGTCAGGCCGGGCGTTGTGATGCTGCAAAAGGGCAGATCGTCAAAGCCAATGATCGAAACGTCCTCCGGGATCCGGATGCCGTGGTCCTGCATCGCCTTCATCGCCCCGAGGGCAATGATGTCGTTGTCCGCAAGGAACGCGCCCGGAAGGGACAGCCCGTTTTCCAGGAGGTAGTTCATCTGTTCCCTCGCGCCGTCCATTGTCGGCGGAAGGGTTACGATGCCGCCTTCGGGAATTTCCAGGCCGTGGGATTTCAGTGCCCGTTCGTATCCTTCCTGGCGGTAGAAAAAGTTCTTGATCGGGATGCCGCTTTTCAGGTAGCCGATCTCTTTATGGCCTTTGCGGATCAGGTATTCCGCAGCGGCGCAGGAGGAGTCGGTGTTGCTGATCAAAACGGAGTTGAAGGAGTTTTCCTCGAACCAGTTGTCCAAAACGACGACCGGCGCCACAGCCTGTTTAAAACGGGCTGCTTCCTCTTCGGTCAGTTCAGTCGCCAGCAGCAGGATACCGCTGGTGGGGTCGGTGAGAATCTGCTGCAGCCGCTCTTCGTAATCCGGCGCACGGCGGTTCAGATTAAAAAGCACTGTCGCAAATTCCCCTTGCCGGCACTCCATTTCCACGCCTTCCATCAGCGCAGAGAAAAATGGCGTATCCGAAACGACCTGTCCGCTGTCCTTGTAAATCACGAAACGGATGTTGCTGACGACGCTGCTTTCGGTTAAATAGCCGCATTCCCGCGCGGCCTCCAGAATCTTTTCTGCGGTCTCGCGGTTGACCCCTTTTTTGTTGTTCAGAGCATTGGAAACGGTTGCCTGTGAAAAGCCAGTCATTTCGCTGATCTGTCGAATACTCGGCTTCATAATCGTTTCCCTCCTTTGCTTATAGTATAGCACATGCCTCTACGATTTTCAAGTGTTTTATATAAAATTTCATATAAAGATTTTATATATTTTTTATTCAGGATTTTGATTGACACTGCGCCGGAACTCCAGCGGCGTCTTTCCCTGGGAGCGCTT
>CAMAJC010000215.1 GCA_945835425.1 uncultured Clostridia bacterium | reverse complement strand
TTAAAGGAATGATCAATATGCATGCACGTTCCAAGGGAATCCTCTGTATCCTCGCCTCCGCCTTCTGTTTCGCGGTCATGAGCGCCTGCGTCCGGCTGGCAGGCGACCTGCCGAGCATCCAGAAAAGCTTTTTCCGCAACCTGGTGGCGGCGTTTTTCGCCCTCTGCCTGCTGCTGCGGGAGATAAAGGGCGGCGAAAAGATTCGCATCACCAGAGAGCAGCTTCCTGCTCTGCTGCTCCGTTCGGCCTTTGGGACGGTGGGAATCCTGTGCAACTTCTACGCGGTCGACCATCTGGTGCTGTCGGACGCATCGATGCTGAATAAAATGTCGCCCTTTTTCGCGATCATCTGCTCTTACTTCATCTTAAAGGAAAAGATCACCCCGGTGCAGGGCCTGTCGGTCGTAGCCGCCTTTATCGGCAGCCTGTTTATCATCAAGCCGACCCTGTCCAATATGGACCTGTTTCCCTCCCTCATCGGGCTGCTGGGCGGCATCGGCGCAGGCGCGGCCTACACGATGGTGCGGGTGTTGGGCAAAAAGGGCACCAATAAGACGCTGATTGTCCTCTTTTTCTCGACCTTCTCCTGCCTGGTCGTACTGCCGTTTTTGATTTATGATTTTCATCCGATGAACGGAAGACAGCTCCTTTTCCTGCTGGGCGCAGGACTGGCGGCTGCAGGCGGACAGTTCGCCGTCACAAACGCCTACTGCTTTGCTCCGGCCAGAGAGATTTCGGTCTATGATTATTCGCAGGTCATCTTTTCGGCCCTTTTAGGCTTTCTGCTCTTTGACCAGATACCGGACCTGCTGAGCGTAGTCGGGTATTTGCTGATCTGCGGCACCGCCGTCGCAGTTTTTATCTACAACCGGAAAAGAGACCGGGACGCGGCAACTGTGAAAACACAGTGAATTTTTGCCGGATTACTGGACAAAAGCTGTAAAATCGTGTATAATGCTATAGATACAGGCTTTTATCCCCCTGCGGGTACCATAGAAAGGATGACACACTTGAAACATATGAAAAAGCTCGCTGCGGCTGCCGCGGCGCTGACCCTTACCGCCGCGCTCACCTCCTGCGGCGCCGACACCTCCTGGACCTACCGCGCCGCGGACGGCACTTATGAAGTGACCTCCGGCATGTACATCGGCATGTCCATCTCCGCCTACAACGAAGGCTTCAGCGCCGAGGGCATCGACACCTCCGCTCCGCTTTATGACCAGCAGGTAGACGGAAAAGACGCCCTGGACTGGGTCGTCTCCCGGACCGACCGGCTCTGCCGCGAATATCTTGCCGTCGAGCAGAAGTTTGACGAATATGACCTTTCCTTTGACGCGGACGAGCAGTCCTATATCGACAGCTATATCAACTACTACTGGAGCTATGTCTCCCAGAGCTACGAGCCCCAGGGCTGCGGCGAAGAATCCTACCGCAAGATCGTCGCCAATTCCTTTAAACAGTCCCAGCTGTTTACGACCATTTACGGTGAGGGCGGCGAACGGGAGGTACCCGTTGAAGAGCTGCGGGCGATCTTTGACGAGCAGTATGCCCATGTAAACCTCTTCCAGGTCGACGCATCCGACGAGGACGGCGAGCCGCTGACTGGCAAGGCGCTGGAACTGAAGATTGAGGAAGCGGAAGAGATGGTACAGCAGCTGCAGGACGGCGAAAGCTTTGAAAGTGTCCGGGCCGCTTATGAAGCCTCGCAGAACGAAGAGGACGAAACCGCCGATACCGCCGAAACCGAAGAAGAGACCGACACCTCTACCTACATTCTCTCGGACAACACCTACTACCCCGAAGACCTGACAAAGGCGCTGTTTGACGCCAAGGCCGGCGATTTTGGCCAGTTTGACGACGGCGACGGCACCATCTACGTCTGGGCCAAGTACGCAAACGATGACGAGGGCTTTGAGACCTATCGCGACACCATCCTGCAGACCGAGAAGTGGGATGAGTTTGAGACGCTGGTACAGGATTGGTCGAACGGCATTTCTATCGTTACCAATGACGCTTCCATCAAGAAGCATACCCCCAAGAACCTCGAGAAATAACTGTAAATCATACGCCGTCCCGGGCAGGCTGTCTGCATACAGCTGCCCGGGACGGCATTTTTCTGCCTGAACGCAAAACAGACGCTCTCCGCATGGAAAGCGCCTGTCCTAAGGGGTATGGTAAAGGAGATTGCTGTTTATTTTGCCAGTGCAGCGCCCAGTTCCCTGCAGGCCGCAGCCGCCGTATCGTCGGGTGCGTCGTTGCAGATGACGCTCTCATGGACAAGAACTGCGCCGTCGCCTTTGCAGGTCTCCTCCCAGTTGCGCATCCACTCGCCGTCACCCCAGCCGTAGGAGCCGAACAGCGCGATCTTTTTCCCACTGAGACTCCCTTCGCAGGCCATAAACATCGGCTCAAACTCGCTCTCCTCCAGCTGTTCGGAGCCCATCGACGGGCAGCCAAAGGCGACGCCGTCATATTCCCCGACAGAGCTTGTATCAAATTCCGCCGCCGTAAAGACACTGACTGCGGCGCCCTCTTTTTCCGCGCCTGCCGCCACGGCGCTCGCCATGGCCTGGGTGTTGCCGGTGCCGCTCCAATATACTACCGCGATTCTGCTCATGTAAATTCCTGCCTTTCTTTGAAAAGCCGCCTCTGAAACATCCGATCAAAGGCGCCGTTATTCAGAGGACAGTATGGACAGGGTTTGGACAGATATGCAGTTAGTTATAGCTAACCCATCCGCATGAAAACCCGCGTCCTTTCCTCACATCCCCAGTATACCAGACCGGCAGCTCTTTTTCCGCTCCAAACGGCTCAGCTTGAATCCATTCGGCTCACCTGCCCGTTTTCAGTCCGCAGCCTGTGCGCCCTCTTCCCAGTCCAACGGCTGGCGGCGGTACTCGGACGGCGACAGGCCGGTCACAGCCCGGAATGCGGCGGCGAACTTGCTGGCGTTGTCATAGCCGACCTGCCCGGCGATGTCGAGCACCGTCCCGTCGGTTTCCAGCAGCAGCTTTGCCGCTTTTTTCATCCGGCTGCGGCGCAGGTAAGCGCAGACCGGCATCCCGTACACCGCGCAGAAGCACCGCTTCATCGTGCTCACCGGCATCGAAAACAGCTGCGACAGCTTTTCCAGGGTCAGCTGCTCCTCCGGATGGGCATCCAGATACCCGGCGATCTGGCGGATGAGCAGGACCTGCCGCCGGGTGAACCGGATATTTTCCTTATCCACGGACGATCTCCGTGACCCTGTACCCGGCCCGGGCAACGGCTGTCCGCAGGGTCTCGTCATCGAGCACGCTTTTGGAGCGCAGCACCGCTTCGGCGCGCTTTAAGCTGACCTTTGCCCAGATCCCGTCCAGCCGGTTCAGGGCATTCTCCACCCGGTCCGTGCAGTTTGCGCAGCGCATTCCCTCGATCTTCAGCGTGACACTGTAAGGATAGTGGGCGGCATTTTTGTCCGCGACTTTCACCTTTTCTTCGCCTGAACCGCCGCAGCAGCCGTGTCGCAGATTTTTGACATATTTCCGCACGGCGATAAAACCAATCACAATCAGCAGCGCCACAATCACCGCTGTAGACACATTTCCATTCATATGCAGACCTCCCGGTTTATGTAGTTAGTTATTGCTAACCTATCGCTATTGTACACCTGTTTATCGGATTTGTCAAGGGTTCTTCTGCAAAAGGCGTCCACGCCGGGGAGCATGAACGCCTTTATCCGTTATTTTCTTCTGCCGGTTACTTGAATAATGCAGCAAATACGTTGTTTTCCAAATCAGCAATATTATAAATATCGTCCAACACATTGAATGTTTCTTCAAGATTCTGGCGGGCACTGATCCAACCGCCGTTCTTGTCCAAAAAAGGCTGTCTCAAAATTCCACCCATTCAGCAGCTTCCGAATCCGGTGAATGAACAGCCATCTGCCTATATTGAACTTCTCCCGGACTCAATATGAACTCTCCAGCCCAGTATTTTTCTTCCGCAATTTTCAGCGGATCTTCGCCATCCTCCGCCCATACTTCAAAGTCCTGTGAAACAACTTCTTCAATCGTTACAACATATTTTTTCATACGAAAATATCCATCTCCTTATGCGGTACTGC
>CAMAJC010000214.1 GCA_945835425.1 uncultured Clostridia bacterium | reverse complement strand
TCAATCAGAGACATACAAAACAAAACCCCGGCCTTCCTTTTCAGGAAAACCGGGGTTTTTGGTGCGGATAACAGGACTTGAACCTGCATGAACTTGCATTCACTAGAACCTGAATCTAGCGCGTCTGCCAATTCCGCCATATCCGCATATGGTGCAGATGACGGGACTTGAACCCACACGAGCAAAGCTCACTACCACCTCAAAGTAGCGCGTCTGCCAATTCCGCCACATCTGCATGTTCCCGTCTCAGACAATATCCTTAACAGAACGTTATATATTATAGCAGACGGATACCTGTTTGTCAACCCTTTTTGCGGATTTTTTCCGTTTTATGGAAACCTTACGGCCGGAGCAGCCGTTCTGCCAGGGCGCTTATCTCGTCATCGCGCAGCCCGATCTGCCGCAGATACCCGGGGATGCTGCCCGCATTTTCATCGATCCAGTCCAGCGCCATCTCCATATTTTCCCGTTTGGACAAAAGCATATAGAGCGGGACGCCCTTTTCCTGCATCATCGGCAGGATTTTGTTCAGCATCGGCGCGAGATACTCTTCCGTCACCTCATAATCCCGCAGGATCGTCTCGCGGGACGCGCCTGCCGCACCCAGCAGCAGCATCGCCGTAACCCCTGTCCGGTCTTTTCCGGCGGAGCAGTGGAACAGGACACATCCGTCCACCTCCAGCATCTTCCGCAGCAGAGCGGCAAAGGTCTCTCCGTCGTTTTTCAGCAGCCCGACATACACCTCTCCCATGGAGCCGGGCATTTCATCGCCCTTCTGCGCCGAATTCATCCGGTCGAGCAGCGGGAAGGGGTAATAGGCAGCGCCGTCGAGCGCCGGGTCAGGGTTTTCCGTCGCTTCATAGACAGACCGCAGGTCAAAAACTGCCCGGACGCCGTACCGGGTAAGCTCTTTTTTATCTTCCTCCGTCAGCCCGGACAGGGCTGCTGCCCGCAGGAAACGGTGGGAACAGGTGATTTGACCGCCCTCTGCCGTATATCCGCCGAGGTCGCGGACGTTTAAAGCGCCCTGCAGCGGGAGCGGTTTTGCAGGTATAATCGTCATAGCCCCATACTCCTTTTGTGTTTACGGAAAACGCCCATCCGGAACCCGGGCGGGCGTTTTGGCGAAAAATGCTTCCTTAATATCTGGTGATCAGTTTGACGAAGAATTCCGGACCGGTGGTCAGGATATCGACCGGGATGCACTCGTTGGCCGCATGGGCAGGACCCCAGCCGCCGTTGGAGAGGAAGCTGCCGAAGCGGTAGACGCAGTCGGAGATATCGCTGAAATACCGGGAATCGGTGCCGCCGAGCATATAGCCGGGGATGGTGATGATGCCGGGGTAGTTTTCCTCGCAGATCGACTGGATCAGGTCATAAGCGTGGGTGTGCAGCTTGGACGCCTTAGGCGGATTGCCGCCCTTGATCAGGCGGACTTTGACGCCCTCGGGGACGATGTCCTCAAAGTGCTTCTGCAGCACCTCCAGCGTATCGCCTTCCAGCGCACGGCAGTTGACCGTGACTGAGCAGCGCTGGGGGAGGATGTTGGCCTGTTCGGAGCCCTGCGCCATGGTGACGGCGGTGGTGGTGCGGAACATGGCGGAGAGCTGCGGGTCAGCGTCGATATAAGGCAGGAGCTTGTCCCAGTTGCCCTCGATGTCCTTCATCAGCTCGCCGACTTCGCCTTCCATCAGCGATGCGGAAGCCTGCATATTCTCCTTGACGCTTTCGGTGATACGGAAGGGGAAGGGGTTCTCCTCGATGGCGATGACCGCCTGGGCCAGCAGTTTCATGGCGCTGTCCTTGGGCGGAACGGAGGAGTGGCCGCCCTTGTGCTCGACATAAATCTCAAAATCGGCGTAGCCTTTTTCCGCGATGATGATGCTGGCGATCATTCCTTCGTAGCCCTTGCCGTTTCCTTTATGTACGCCGCCGCACTCGTCGACAACGCATCCGGGGGTGATGCCGCGGCTGCGCAGCAGGTCGACCGCCGCCTGTGCAGCAGGCTGTTCGCCGCCCATGACCTCTTCGTTGTAGCCAAAGCTCAGATACAGGTCATAATCCGGCTGGAACCCGGTCTCGATCAGGTGTTCGACCGCCTCGAGAATGGACATCAGGTTGCATTTGCAGTCGGTGGTACCGCGTCCCCAGAGTTTGCCTTCCTCGACGACGCCGGAGTAGGGCGGATATTTCCAGAGAGCCGGGTCGCCTTCCGGTACAACGTCCTGATGGGCCATCAGCACCATCGGCAGCTGCTCGGATTTGCCGGTCCCTTTCCAGAGGTAGAGCAGCCCGGCCTTGCCTACCGTTTCCAGCGACAGGGTTTTGTGGACCAGCGGATAGCTTTCTTTCAGATATGCATGGAGCTCATCAAATTTCGTAAAATCCATTTTGGCCAGTTCCGCGTTGGAAACGGTGGGAATCCGCACCATTCCAGCCAGATGTTCGATACACTTTTCTGCAGTAATCATCGGTATTCTTCCTTTCTCTCCGTTATTTCGGATAAATTCAGTATACGCCCGCTTTGACATTCTGTCAAGGTAAACCGATAAAATACCCCGAAGATCATTTTGTGTGACAATTCCGCGCTGAAATGATTGTCACACGGCGTCAGGCAAATTTCACAATCAATCGGCGCGGAGGAACAGCGCCTTATTTCTGTACAGATTTATTTTTCCGCGTAAACGTTACGGTTATTAACGGTAGGGCGGGCTGCCCTCAGCCCGCCGCGATATTCATCCATATGCCCTTTATCTTTTCAGCGCCCTGACCTTTGCCCGCTGTTCATCGGTGACCCTGCGGGACTCGCAGATTTTGCGGATGGTCATCCGGTGTGTCCAGTCGTCCAGGGTCTGCCGGGCGAGGAAAGCGTAGGTCTTTTCCGGGAACCGGACATAAGCGACGCTTCCGCACCAAGCCGCCGCCATCTGCGCATAATACGCCGGATGACGGAAAGCGGCGAGCTTTTCCAGCGCCCAGTCGATGTGCGCCGCATCGAGATACCAGTCCAGCACCAGCACCATCCCGCAGCGCACCCGGTATTCCTCCTCCGAGTCCAGCAGCTCCTCGACCAGCGGCAGGTACGCTTCCGGGTGTTTCCCGACCGCTTTGAGGCTGGCGCAGAAGCTGTCGCAGACCGACCAGTTGTGAATCTTCGGAATAAAGTCCCGCATCATCTGCAGCCGCTCCTCATCCGCCGCCTTGACCGCGCCGGTCAGCATCCCCAGCAGCATTGTCTCCTCAAACCAGACCGGTTCCGCAAATCCGTCGATGTACTCCCGTCCGCTTTCTTTTGCAAGCTCCTTTGCAAGCGCCCGCAGCTGCGGCAGCCGCACGCCCAGCAGTTTATCACAACCGGGTATCAGCTTTGCGGAAAAAGCGGCGTAGCCGGGATCGGCGAGGGCTGTCAGCCGCGCCCGCACCTGTTCCATTATTCCTTCCACTTTATGCCCTCCAGCTTCAGCAGCGCCCGTTTTACGTCCAGTCCGCCTGCAAACCCGGTCAGTTTTCCGCCGATGCTCAAAACCCGGTGGCAGGGGATAATGATACCGATCGGATTGCTGTGGCAGGCCATCCCGGCTGCCCGCGCGCCGCCCGGACTTCCTGCGTCCGCAGCCAGCCGGCTGTAGGTGCGGGTCTCGCCGTAAGGGATCGTGCGCAGCTGGTCCCAGATGCGGCTCTGAAAATTGGTGCCGCAGACGGTTACCGGCACTGTAAAGGCCTTCCGCTTGCCGGCAAAATACTCCTCCAGTTCGGTTTTTGTGCGGGCAATGACCCCGTAATCGACCTCAAAAACAAAGTCCTCCGGGCTTTTTTCGCCGCCGAAATGCAGTCCGCAGAGTTTTCCGTTCATGGCCTGCAGGGTCAGCGGTCCGATCGGCGAATCGATAACTGTCTGTGAATAGGTTCTTCCCATATGATTTCCACCCTCTATTCCGCCGCCATCTGCAGCGTCCATTCGGCGCCGCTTTTCAGCAGCAGCCCCATCTCCGTCTTTTCCAGCCGCAAAACCGTCCCCGACGCCGCCTCCAGATTATAGACAACGCCCGCAAAACTGCCCTCCGGCAAAAATCCGCCGCATCCGGCGAAAATGCCCACCGGTGTTTTGCTGACGGTGAATCTGTCCTGCCCAAACCGCAGCCGCACAGGTCCGTCT
>CAMAJC010000213.1 GCA_945835425.1 uncultured Clostridia bacterium | reverse complement strand
GGGTTACCCACTGGCCTGCGGAAAAGCGGTTTTCTGTCATATATATTTCAGGTATTGTTTACAGGCAATTTTGTTTTGGAAAAGCATCGCGGCGGGATGAAGACGTTCCTCCTTCCCGCCTGTAGCGGCGACCTGCGGTCGCCACCGGTTTTGTACCAATTTCCCTTTCCAATATCGGTGGCGACCACAGGTCGCCGCTACAAGAAATAAATATGTTCAATAATTGGTCTCCTGTACCGCCAAATCCGCATAAAAAACCGGCGCATCCGAAAAAGGACACGCCGGAAATATTTTATTCCACCGAAACGATATAGTAGTAAACCGGCTGGCCGCCGTTTACGAGGTTGATCTCGATATCGTCGCTGACCTTGGCGCGGAGCAGCGCATAAGCCGCTTCGGCCTTGTCCTCAGAGACGTCGCTGCCGTACAGGACGGTGATGAAGCTGGAATTGCGGGTGATCATCGAGCGGGTCAGTTTGACCAGCGCCTTGTTCAGATCCCGCTCCACAAAGGAGAGCTTGCCGTTTTCCATGGCGAGGATCTCGCCCTCTTTGATCGAGTGGCCGCCGTACTCGCTGTCACGGGCCGCGAAGGTGATCTGGCCGGTCTGGACGTTGTCCAGGGCCTTGGTCATGTTCAGGCGGTTTGCGGAGAAATCGGCCTCCGGATCAAAGGCCAGCATTGCCGTAATGCCCTGGGGAATCGTTCTGGAGGGCAGGACGCAGACCCGTCTGTCCGCCAGACGGACGGCCTGTTCCGCCGCCATGATGATATTTTTGTTGTTGGGCAGGACGAAAACCGTCTCGGCCGGCGTCGCCTGGATCGCGTGGAGGATATCGTCGGTCGACGGGTTCATCGTCTGGCCGCCGGTGACGACGTTGTTGACGCCGAGGTCGGTAAAGAGCGCCTGTACGCCTGCGCCCGCAGCCACGGCGACAAAGCCGTAGGGAATATCCGGGTCAACGGGGACGTAGTCGGCGTTTTCCTCCTGCTGGTCAGCCTGCAGCACCTGCTCGGTGTGCTGCTCCTTCATATTCTCGATTTTCAGCGAAGTCAGGGCGCCGAATTTGAGGCCCTCTTCGATAGCATTGCCGGGGTGGTTGGAATGGACATGAACCTTGATGATATCGTCGTCGTCGACCACCACAACGCAGTCGCCGATCGACTCAAGGTAAGCCCGCAGTTTCAGCGCGTCCTCACAGCCGGGCGCTTTCATAACGATGAACTCGGTGCAGTAGGTGAAGTTGATGTCGCCCTCTGCCTCTGCCACGGCGCTGCGACGGGGTGCAGCCTTCTTTTCGGCCGCTTCGGCAGTCCCGACAACCGCGCCGCCGTTGAACACATCCAGCATCGCGCCGAAGATCACGCAAAGTCCCTTGCCGCCTGCGTCAACGACTCCTGCCTTTTTCAGCACCGGCAGCATTTCCGGGGTCTTTTTCAGGGTCTCCTCCGCCTGGTTGACGATGGCCGTAAAGACCTCGATGGGGTCGTTGGTCGCATTGGCGACCTCATTGCCCTTTTCGGCCGCTTCTCTGGCGACGGTGAGGATGGTGCCTTCGGTGGGCTTCATGACCGCCTTATAGGCCGCCTCAACGCCCAGGTTCAGCGCGTCCGCCAGATCGGAGCCGGTCGCTTCCGTCTTGCCGGCCAGCCCTTTGGAAAAGCCGCGGAACAACAGCGAGAGGATAACGCCCGAGTTGCCTCTGGCGCCGCGCAGCAGAGCCGAGGCAGCGACCTTCGCCGTTTCTTCAACCGTCGGCTCCCGGAGCAGCTCCAGTTCCCGCACGGCCGCGCCGATGGTCATAGACATATTGGTTCCGGTATCGCCGTCCGGAACGGGGAAGACGTTTAACTCGTCGACCTTCTGCTTCTGGTTCGCGATGACATGGGCCGCAGAGATGACTGCGTCCCGGAGGATGATTCCATTTATCACGTTTATGACATTCCTTTCTGTTTTTGCCGGTTCCCCGCTGCCTCTGGGCAACAAGGAATTGGCAGCTTTACGCCGCCAAAGGCACCGTACCGGGTTCGCAGACCCGCCGGTGCGCTCCGTCTGCAGCCGCAGCCGCTTTTTGACTAAATCCCGGGGTGCTTAAGATATCTGCATCCCCTCGACAAATACGTTCACCGCCGCAACGCCGATGCCCGTGACCTCTTCCACCGTATAGGAAATCTTGTGGACGATACTGGTGACGATGGCGGAGATGTTGATGCCATAGGTGACCTGGATATGGAGGTTGATGACCAGTTTATCTTTCTGGACGCTGACCGTGACGCTTTCGCCCTGGTCCCGCGTTTTCCGCCGCCCTTTGACAGGCCGGGCCGGCGCGAGTCCCGCTACGCCGAAACAGTCCGACAAAGCGTCGCTGATTAAAGACGTAAAGAACTTCTCCGAAACCTCGATCGTACCGAGATGGTTCTCCAATTTTATCATACGTCTGCCCCTTTCTTTCCTGATTCCCGAAAACAGGTATCTTTGGAAGCCCTGATCAACCATATTTTTCCCCTTCGCGGGGAAAATATCTGCATACCTTACAGAGAGCGCATAAAATCAGAAGCTACCTATACAGATTTATTTTAATCTACACAGCCCCGTTTGTCAAGTAAGGGACAGGATATTTTCATTTTCATGTAAAATATGGAAATGAAATTCCCTTCCTGCCCGGCATATTTCCCCGATGGGCTGCGTATCTTAACAACACAGTCACCTCTGAGACGAAAGGACCGGGCCTATGCAATCCAGAAATTACTCCCGATACCGCGCGCGCAGCACCCGCGGACATGTTATCCTGTGGCGGCGGAAAAAAACGGAGCGCCGCTTCCCTTCCGAGCCGAACCGACACGGCCTGCCGGAAATGTCCGGCGCAGCGAAGCCTGCTTTTTCCCATCGGGTGTCCGCTGCCGGGCAGAGTCCCGGACGGCGGCAGACCCGTGCGGCAGCGCTTTTATTTGCGGCGGTTTTTTCGGGGACAGCGCTGCTGCTGCCGCGATGCCCCGGGTTTTCGGAGACGCTCAGGCTTTCGGCCATGCTGATGGGCGGACAGCTGGCGGCTGAATCTCCGCCTGCCGTCCAAACCGCCGCGCCATCCGAGCCGCTGCCGGTCTCCCAACCTGAAGTACCGGCTGAAACCGCCGCGGAAGAGCCCCAGCCGCCGGAAAGCACCTCTGAAAATAAACCGGAATCAGAGCCGGAAGAAGCCGCCGTTTCCGATATCGCGCCGGAAAATCAGGCGGTTTTGGTGCATAAGACCTATACGGCCTCGCCGTCGGATGTTTATGTGCAGGTCGGCAGCGCTTTTGTGAAAAATGTCACCGATTATGGGAATAATACCGTACTGGAGGCGGAAGCGGCTTCCCCGGCCTTTTCCCTGACGGACACCAATGAGCCCCAGGTGCTCATTATGCACACCCACACGACCGAGTGCTATATGCCCTACACCGGCGACGTCTACGACACGACCTATGCGACCCGCTCCACCGACAACAGCCGGAACATGGCCGCAGTCGGCGAAGTGATTGCCGAGCAGCTGGAACAGGCCGGAATCGGCGTCCTCCACGACGTCACCCAGCATGACTACCCTTCCTATAACGGCTCCTATGAGCGCTCGGCCGCGACCGTCCGCGATTATCTCGCAAAATACCCGACCATCAAGGTCGTCCTCGATATCCACCGGGACGCGATCGTCTCGGGAGACACCGTGACCGCACCGGTCGTCGAAACGGCGGAAGGGACGGCTGCCCAGGTCATGATTATTTCCGGTTGCGACGACGGAACGATGGACTATCCGAACTGGCGGGATAACCTCGCTTTCGCCATCGACCTGCAGCAGCAGATGGAAGGCGACCACCCGGGCTTTACCCGGCCCATCCTTTTCGACTACCGGCTCTATAACCAGAACCTGACCACCGGCTCGCTGCTGATCGAGGTCGGCAGCCACGGCAACACCCTTCCGCAGGCACTTCTGGCCGGGGAATGGATCGGGAAAGCGCTGGCAGAAGTATTGAAATAGTGTTGAGAGTGAAGAGTGGAGAGTGGAGTGAATGAACGGCGCGGTTCGCGCCGTGATTGAAATGACTGCGTACACGCACGAAAGAAAGTAATGATCCGGCATTTTTTCTCCGCTCGAATTGTAAGTGTATAAGCTTTGTGTGATGACAACTGGGCA
>CAMAJC010000212.1 GCA_945835425.1 uncultured Clostridia bacterium | reverse complement strand
GTATCGCTCCGACGCTCCCGAACGCCAGCGTCATCAGCCGCTTTTTCGACGGCATTTCAGCTGCGGAGATTCTGGAATCGCTGAAAGCCATGGTAGCGGTTGATAAGCTGTTCCTCTGCCCCCGTCCGGCGAAGCGGAAGGCGCTGCAGGCAGGGCTGAAGCTGATCGGGCAGTCCGGGCTGCAGGACATGATGATCAATATGCAGCCAAATCCGGCCTGTGCCGATGCTGTCACGCAGCTGTGCAGGCTGTATGAACAGGCGCTGCCGCTGGCTCTGCGGCTGATCGAAGGATTTGCGGCAGAGGACGCTTTACAGGACGTCGCCTATTGCCTGAACTTTGAATCGCAGATTCCATAATCCATCTGCGCCGGTGTGCCGCTACGCACAAGAAGGGACTGTATATCATGAAATCAATGCTCACCCAAAAGCTCACCAAAGCGGAAAAAAGCTGGATCCTTTACGACGTCGGCAATTCCGCTTTTATCCTGCTGGTTTCGACCATCATGCCCATTTATTTCAATTATCTGACCGACCTCGCGGGACTTTCCTCTGAGGACTATCTGGCCTACTGGGGATATGCTGCGTCGATATCCACCCTGCTGGTTGCGGTTACCGGCCCGATTGCCGGAACCTTTGCCGACTACAAGGGCTTCAAAAGACCGATCTTTATCGCCGCCATCACCATCGGCTGTATCGGCTGTCTGGCGCTGGGTTTGGCGCAGCAATGGCTGGTCTTCCTGATTATTTATATTATTGCCAAGGTCGGTTATTCCTCCAGCATAATCTTCTATGACTCGATGCTGGGCGATATCACGACGCCGGAACGGATGGACAATGTCTCCTCCCAGGGGTTTGCGTGGGGCTATATCGGCAGCTGCATCCCCTTCGTCCTCGCGTTGGCCGTGGTGCTGACCACCGGTATGACCGGGCTTTCGATGGGAGCGGCGATGCTGATTGCCTTCCTGATCGTCGCGGTCTGGTGGGCCGGCATGACCGTTCCGCTCCTCAAAGTCTACCGCCAGAAAAACTTCGTCGAGCGGCAGCCCGGCGCAGTCAGGGCCAGCTTCTCCCGGCTGTGGAAAACCCTGTGCGGGATGAAGAACGAAAAGCACATCTTCCTGTTTTTGCTGGCGTTTTTCTTCTACATCGACGGCGTGTACACGATCATCGACATGGCGACGGCCTACGGTTCGGCGCTCGGACTGGACAGCACAGGGCTTTTGCTGGCGCTGCTGCTGACACAGGTGGTCGCGTTTCCCTGCTCAATCATCTTCGGACGGCTGTCGGGAAAATTTCCCTCCGATAAGCTGATTACCGTGTGCATCTGCGCTTACTTCGGCATCACAATCTTTGCGATGCTCATGGATAAGCAGATTCATTTCTGGATTCTCGCCGTCTGCGTCGGCATGTTCCAGGGCGGCATCCAGGCGCTTTCCCGCTCCTGGTTTGCCAAGATCGTCCCGGCGGAAAAATCCGGCGAGTATTTCGGGCTTTTAGACATCTGCGGCAAGGGCGCAGCGTTTATCGGCACGGCCATCGTCAGCGTCGTCACCCAGCTCACCGGCGATATGAGCAAAGGCGTCGGCATGATCGCAGTCTTGTTCATTGTCGGACTGCTGCTGTTCCGCAAGGCGGTCAAGTGTACGCCCAAGGGATAACTCATATATACAAAGAAACGAACGAGAATTAACGAGGCAGCTTTCCCGGCTGCCTCTTTCTCAATCCCAAAATACGGCAGTTTTTACCATAAAACTCTATCTATACATGAGAGTTTTGGAGGGATCAAATATGAAATCCGACCTCCTGCCCATCGGCAAAATGGCCGAGCTGAACCACATTTCCATCGCGACCCTGCGGCTGTACGACAAGATGGGTTTGCTGCGTCCGCGGTACACCGACCCGATGACCGGCTACCGCTATTACGATATCCAGCAGAACGCCCGGCTGGATATGATCGCCTACATGAAGGAACTGGGCATGAGCCTTTCAGAAATCGGCGACGTCCTGCAAAAGGAGGACGTCACCCTGATCGAGGAGATTCTGGCCCAGAAAAACGAGCAGATTCACGACCAGATTCGGGAACTGCGGGTGCGGCATGACGCCGTTGAGCGCGCGATCAACTGCCTCGAGCGGTACCGCAAGTCGCCCAGCACCGGGACCATCTCGCTGGAATACATCGACCAGCGGTACATCTGGGCGATACCCTGCGCCGAAAACTTCTACGAAAAGGACATTTCCAGCTATGAACATGTGCTGGCGACCCTCCGGCAGGCGCTGCTGGCCCAGGGTTTTACCCAGATTCATTCCTACAACACCGGCACCTCCATCGCCAAAACGGACTTTGAAGAAGGAAAATTTATCCCCAAGCAGGTCTTTATCTTCTCCGAACGGCGGCTGGAGCACATTCCCGGTGCTGCGGTCATCGAGAGCGGCATGTACGCCTGCATCTATCTGGACAACTACGACGACGAGATCGCCTGCGCCGAAAAACTTCTCCGGTTCTGCAGGGATAATCACTATATTATTGCGGGAGACTATGTCTGTGAGGTGCTGACAGAATTCAACGTCTTCGACAGCGACCGGCGGAGTATGTTTCTGCGGCTGCAGGTCCCGGTAAGTTTTTTGAGAAATAATGGAAAAACCTCTTGACTCTCTTCCGACATCAGGGGTTATACTATAATTACCAAATAAATAAGGAGGAATCTCTCATGGAAAAAATTAAAGTTGTTCAGTATGGCTGCGGTAAGATGAGTAAGTATATCCTGCGTTATCTGTACGAGCACGGCGCACAGATCGTCGGCGCGATCGACGTCAACCCCGCTGTTGTCGGCATGGATGTTGGCGACTTTGCCGAGCTGGGCGTAAAGACCGGCATTATTATCTCCAACGACGCGGACAAAGTGCTCGACGAGTGCGACGCGGATGTAGCAATTGTTACCCTGTTCAGCTTTATTGGCGACATTTATGATCATGTAGAGAAATGTGTTTCCCGCGGTATCAACGTTATCACCACCTGTGAAGAAGCGATTTATCCCTGGACCACCGCTGCTGCCCAAATCAACCGCCTGGACGCTCTGGCAAAGGCCACCGGCTGCACCATCACCGGCTCCGGCATGCAGGATACCTTCTGGATCAACATGGTCGCCATGGTCGCCGGCAGCTGCAACCGCATTGAAAAGATCAAAGGCGCCTACAGCTACAACGTCGATGAGTACGGCCTCGCCCTGGCGGAAGCCCACGGCTGCGACCTGACCGCCGAAGAATTTGAGGCACAGATCGCCCATCCGTCTGAGTTTGAGCCTTCCTACGCCTGGAACGCCAGCGAAGCGATCTGCAACAAGTTGGGCCTGACCATCAAGACCATCACCCAGAAACACGTTCCCTATATCATTGACCACGACATTTATTCCAGCACCCTGGGCAAGACCATTAAGGCCGGTCACTGCATCGGCATGTCCGCTGTCGTCACCATCGAGACGATGCAGGGCATCACCATCGAAGAGGAGACCATCGGCAAGGTTTACGGCCCCGAAGACGGCGATATGTGCGACTGGTGGATCACCGGCGAACCGAATACCGAGTTCCATGTCGTGAAGCCCGCAACGGTTGAGCACACCTGCGCGACCATCGTCAACCGCATCCCCAGCCTGCTGAACGCGCCTGCCGGTTACGTTACCTGCGACCAGCTGGATGAGATCGGCTATCTGACCTACCCGATGGAATATCATTGCTAAGGTACTGACCCGGCATTTTTGCAATCCTGTTACCGGCATATTCTCATGTCCAGTAAAGAGAATATGTATAGCGCCAAACTCAATTTGTTCCCCTAAAACGCCCCGAGGACACTTCGCCATAGAAGCGCCTTCCGGGGCGTTTTTTATCCCGATATGCAAAAAACCTCCCATCGGAAAGATGGAAGGTCAGCTTGTCGAAGGAATATCTGCTGATTCCTGTTATCTGTAGCGGCGACCTGCGGTCGCCACCGATTATAGCTAAAACAGCCATTTTTCGTTTGTTTTATAGAGAAAAACGACAGGTTTTTGCGCATTTGGTGGCGGTCAAAGACCGCCGCTACATGCGATTTATCTTTGCGTCTATTTTCAGTAGGCTTTATTTTACAAAAGCTGCGCAAAAACCGACGCGCCGATAACGGTGATCAGGCCGGAAACAGCGATGG
>CAMAJC010000211.1 GCA_945835425.1 uncultured Clostridia bacterium | reverse complement strand
CCTGCGGACATCGAGTCGCACCATCGCAATGGGCGAAATCCCCATCCTGCGCGGACATTGGACGCAGTCCAATTCCGTGCAGCATATGCTTCCGTCAGGGATGGGTTTCGTTTTCGTACGAAAACTGAACCGGCAGGTTACCAATAAAAGGGTTCGTCCAGCACAATTATATATAGTCCATTGAAAATGTGGCCTTGCAACGTGTTCCGACAACGGAGCATGAGCGGCGGTTCTTAACTTCCACGCAGGTGTTATGTGGGGAACAAAACTACCCCTCTTTTTCGCGGCTATCCCCCGCCGGTGTCCCGGTGGGACGCCGTGCGGCATCACGAAGGCCGGATATAAACATAAACAAGAACGCGGTTTGTATATACGGAAACGCGGCGAAAGTTCGGAACACGGAACGGACAAATCCGTTCCCTACAAAGTTCAGGGACATGGTGTGCATAAATGGGAACGCGGCAAAAAACAGAAGTTTACGCCCTCTCCGATGTTTTCAAGGAAAACGCACCTCATCCCAAAGGGAGAGGCTCTGGCGAACCAACGACACACGGCAAAAAACGGGAGGTTTTGCGGGACGCGATGTCCTACGACATCTAAACCCGTCCCCTACCGTGATTAGGAACGCGGTTGCACAAATGGGAAACGGTGCTAAATTAGAGGCCGCGGGCGACCGCAAGGGTCGCGCCCTACCTCGTCGGAAACGTGATTCGTATAAACAGACAACGCAAGACCGCCGAAACCCGCATGCATAAATATACACAAAACAAAAACAGCCTATCGTCTGCATCCACAGGCGACAGGCTGTTTTTTATTTCATCTCGTGCGTCGAATAGACCGGCGCGTCCTCCCACCAGACCACCTTTCCGGCAGCCTCGGTCTTCCGCAGGTCGATCAGCCGCTGGTTGCTGCTCCCGCGAAACCGCAGGGAGATATCGTACAAATCCTGCACAAACTCTCCGTCTACCAGCACATCCATCAGCGACAGCAGTTCCTCCGTCGCCGCGCAATGGCAGCGGGGATTATCGCTTTTCAGCTCCTCGAGCGTGTACCCCGAATAGCACCAGACGGTTTTCTCCGGGAACCGGGCCTTGAATGCCCGCAGCAGCGGCAGCAGGCCCACCTGATTTGCCGCCTCCATCGGTTCGCCGCCGAGAAGGCTCAGACCCGCGATATAATCCGGTGCGCAGTTGTCCAAAATCTGCTGCTGAACAGCCTCGGTGAACGGCTCGCCGTACTGAAAATCCCAGGCCTCCGAATTAAAGCAGTTTTTGCAGTAATGGGTGCAGCCGGAGACAAACAGGCTGGTGCGGACACCGGGGCCGTTGGCAATGTCACAGGTTTTGATCGTCGCGTAGTGCATGGCGGCACCTTCCTTTTGCATTTATTCCTTCGGAAACTCTGATTTATTTAGCTCCCTGCCTTTCAGAGACGTGTTTTTGTGGCTTTTCCCCGCCGAAGGCGGGGAAAAGCTTTAATTAGAGTTTTCTTTATTATGATACCCCGTCGCGCCCGGTTTGTCAAGGCATCACTGCCGGGATTTATTGTATATTTATTCAATTACCCCAGTGCCACGTCCAGCACCATCATAATCAAAAAACCGCCCATGACGGCCAGGGTTCCGACGTCGGCATGAACATCCAGATGCGCCTGCGGGATCAGCTCCTCGACCACGACATAGAGCATCGCGCCTGCCGCAAACGCCAACAGCCATGGCATCAGCGGCCGTATCGCGCCCGAAGCCAGCACCACCAAAATCCCGAAAACCGGCTCCATAATCCCGGAAACGACGCCTTTCCCGAACGCACGCCACCGGCTCATACCCTCATGGCGCATCGGGAGCGAGACCGCCGCGCCTTCCGGGAAGTTCTGAATCCCGATGCCGAGCGCGAGGGCGACTGCGGCGGAAAAATCGGCGTTCCCTTCTGCCGCGCCCTGTGCCGCCAGGGCGAAAGACAGCCCGACCGCCATTCCTTCGGGGATGTTGTGCAGGGTGACTGCGAGGAAAAGGAGCGTCGTCCGTTTCCAGCTGGCGCTGATGCCCTCCGGCGCGCCGGTGTCGGGGTGAAGGTGCGGAATCAGCCGGTCGAGGCCCATCAGGAACAATATCCCGAGAACCAGCCCGCCTCCTGCAACGATAAACCCGGGTACGCGCCCCTCTTTCGCCTGTTCAATCGCGGGAATGAGCAGGCTCCAGACCGAAGCCGCCATCATGACCCCGGCCGCAAATCCGAGGAACACCCGCTGCACGCCCAGTTTTATGTCCTGTTTAAAAAAAAGCACGGTCGCCGCTCCCAGCGCCGTCATCAAAAAGGTGAAGCCGGTCCCGCCGGCCGCCCATAAAATTGCCTGCATCAAGGCATCTCACACCCTTTCCGGGGAAGCTCTGATTGATCCGACTTCATGCCTTTTTAGAAGCGTGTTCATGCGTTTTGCCCCGCCTTCGGCGGGGCAAAACCGTTAATTTGAGTTTCCCCAGGACAGAGTATGCCGGCGCGTGCGCGGACGTTCGCCCGGGATAATGCATAAATATACAAAAAGAAGCCCTGCAGCTTACGCCGCAGAGCCGCCCTTAACCGGAAATATTGCTTTCATCGATCAGCCTGCGCAGCCGTGCGGCAGCGGCGGTGATGTCCTCCTGCGCGATGATCGCCGAAACGACCGCCACGCCGTTGACCCCCAGCGGGATGATTTCCTGGACGTTTCTCTCGCTGATGCCGCCGATGGCGACCACCGGGATATGGACCGCAGCGAGGATTTCCGACAGCGTTTCTTTGCTCATCGGCAGCGCGCCGGGCTTCGCGGTCGAAAGGTACATCGCGCCGCAGCCGAGGTAATCAGCACCGTTCTTCTCGGCGGCAAGCGCCTGCGCGAGCGTTTTTGCAGTCGCGCCGATGATCTTATCGTCGCCGAGAATCTTCCGCGCCGCATCCACAGGAATGTCCTCAGCCCCAAGGTGTACGCCAGCCGCGTTCACCGCCTGGGCAATGTCCAGCCGGTCGTTGATGATCAGCGGCACGCCGTACCGGTCGGTGACGGCCTTGACCTGCAGCGCCTTCTCGTAAAAATCGCGGGAATCTGCCGTTTTTTCCCGCAGCTGCACCAGCGTCACGCCGCCCTTTATCGCCTGTTCCACCGCGTCCGGCAGGCTCGCCGCCGCGTTCAGCCCGGAATCGGTCACAAGATAAAGGGTCAAATCAAAGGTTGGTTTCATATTTTCCCTCTTTTTATTTATATTCATATGCAAAATTCCACGCACGGTTTCTCATCCCGGCGCCGTTTGCTTTATCGACAGCTGACCGCGGCGTGCGTGGCGCGTCATCCAACGCGCCCGCAGCCATCAAACTGAACTGCATTTTCGGTATAAACCGTCCTTAATACACGGACAGATATTGTAGGGGATGGGTTCCTGTATTCCGCGTTCCGAATTTTCGCCGCGTCTCGGTCTATGCAAATCATGTCCTTAACTTATGTAGGGAACGGTTTTGACCGTTCCGTGTTCCGAATCTTTGCCGCGTATCCGTATATACAAACCACGTTCTCTTTTGTATTTGTATCCGGCCTTTTCGATGCCGCACGGCGTCCCACCGGGACACCGGCGGGGGTAACTGACAGCTAATTTGTCACGCTTCGTCCCCCACAAATCCTTTCGTGTAAATGACGAACCGCCGCTCATGCTCCGTTATCGGTAAATGCTGCAAGGCCACCATTTTCAATGGCTATATAAAACTCTGCAAATCTTACCTTTTATTGGGAACCAAACGCTGTTTGTTCCCAAGCCCTCCACAGGTGTGCATAATCTGCATCAATTTGGACTGCGTCCAAACCGATGCAGAAAGGGGATTTCGCTCTCTGCGGAGATGCGACTCGATGTCCGCAGGACATCTAGGCTCATGCCTTTGGAAACCGCCACCCTTTTGGAAAAGGGCGGCCGGAAAACTTCAATCATGCTCTCCGTAAGCGTGTACGAATCGAATCTTTGTGCCTCTTCATACACTAGCGGAGCGCTGCCACCGCGTCAAAAATCGTCGCATGAAAACTGCCGGGGCCTTTATCCCCGCACAGTCCAGCCGCCATTTCCCCGGCGCAATCCATTGCCCGAATCCCGCAAGCAGCCACCGTCACCGGTTCTTCCTTCATAGTCGCCAAAAACGCAGCACACAGCACCGACGCCATACACCCGGTCGCCGTAATCTGCGCCAGCATCGGCGTTC
>CAMAJC010000210.1 GCA_945835425.1 uncultured Clostridia bacterium | reverse complement strand
GATGCGGAGCGCCGCGTCCGGTTCAACGGCGAAGCTGGGCTTTGTCAGCGTTTTCCCGTCCAGCGAAACCTGGCCGTTTTTGACGAGCGACTGTGCCTGCTCCCGGCTGGGCGCAAGGCCCTGCTGCACAAGGGTGATATCCAGACGTTGTTTCATCGGTCTTCCTCCTGCAGCTTTTCGATTTTTTCCCGGATGGCTTCTGCCGACAGGCCGAAGCGGGAAAGGGCGGACGGGACGCTGCACTGGGGGATAAACCCGTCCGGCAGGGTCGTCATTTCATACCGGCCTGTAAAACCGGCCTTTACCAGAGCGGCCAGCAGATGCTCAGCGATTGAACCGCTCTGCACCGCTTCTTCCAAAAACAGAATATGCTCCCTGCGGGAAAGGGCAAGAACCATGTCCTCCCGCAGCGGCCAGATCTTATTGAGCAGCAGCAGTTCGGGCGGATTTTCCATCCCTTCAACCGCTTCACTAAGCGCCGCGGCTGTCCGGCCGTAGCTGATGACCGTCAGGCTGCGGTCCCCTTCCAGCCAGATATCGTCTTCCGACGGGCAGATGGTGCAATGGGCAGGATTTTCGCTGCCGCGGGGATACCGCACGGCCACCACGCCGCTTTCCTCATAGAGCGCTCGGTTTAAGTCCGCCCGCAGCTGATCATAAGACGCCGGGGAATAAACTGTGACGCCGGGAATGGCAGTGAGAAGGGCCACATCAAAAATGCCCTGATGGGTGTCGCCGTCATCGCCGACAATACCCGCGCGGTCGACGGCCAGGACGATATGGGTGCGCTCTAAAGCCGCGTCATGGAGCACCTGATCGATGCTCCGCTGCAAAAATGTTGAATAAACCGCGAAAACCGGCAGAAAACCTTTGGTCGCAAGCCCTGCCGCAAAGGTCACGGCGTGTTCCTCGGCGATTCCCACATCAAAAAACCGCGGCGCACAGGTCTTACTGAACATATCCAGACCGGTGCCCAGCTTCATCGCCGCCGTTATGGCGCAGAGCCTATGGTCCTCAGCCCCCAGCCGCGCCATCTCCGCGCCGAAAACCGAGGAGAAGTTATTGCAGCCGGGAAAAAGATCGGGGTCGGCGCAACCCTTCTGCACATCAAACTGGCTGACGCCGTGATAAGCAGGCGGATTGCGCTCGGCAAACTCGTACCCCTTGCCCTTGACCGTCTCGACCTGGACGACGGCCGGCTGATGCAGCTCCTTCGCCCGGGAAAGCACCTGTTCCAAAGCCGTGAGGTCGTGGCCGTCCACCGGCCCGAAATAAGTAAGCCCCATCTCCTCGAAAAAGGTGTTGTGGAACAAAATGTACTTGAGCACCGACTTGGAGGACTGCAGCGCACGCTTGAGCGGCTGGCCGATCAGCGGCAGATGGTCGAGTATGTTTTCCACATGCTGCTTGAAATGCAGGTAGCCCGGCTTGGCGCGGATGGTGGACAGATAGCGGGCAAAGGCGCCGACGTTGCGGGAAATGGACATATCGTTGTGGTTTAAAACGATGACCAGGTTTACGTCGCTGCGCCCGGCGTTGTTGATTGCTTCATAAATCATGCCGCCGGTGAAGGCGCCGTCCCCGACCACGGCGACAGCGGTATGGTCGCTGCCGTTTAAATGATTGGCGCAGGCGATGCCGTAAGCGGCGCTGATCGAGGTGGAGGCATGTCCCGCCACAAAGGCGTCGTGCGCGCTCTCCTGCGGCTTCGGAAAGCCCGAAAGGCCGCCCTCTTTACGCAAGGTATCAAAACGATCCTTCCTTCCGGTCAGGATCTTATGGGTATAGCTCTGATGGCCAACATCCCAGACAATGCTGTCCTTCGGTGAATCAAACACCCGATGCAAAGCGACCGTCAGCTCAACCGCACCCAGATTGGAGGCAAGGTGTCCGCCGGTCCGCGATACATGATCGATCAAAAATGCCCGAATCTCATAGCAAAGGCGGGAAAGCTCCCAGCTGTCCAGCTTTTTCAGATCCGCAGGCGTTTTGATCCGATCCAAGATGGGATAACGATCCATGAATCTACTTCCTTACAATTTACTTGGAATACTCTGGAGACAGAGATTCCTCAGACCGGCATGACCAGCCCTAAAACGACGCCCAGAATCGCGCCGCCCAATACTTCCAGCGGCGTATGGCCCAGAAATTCCTTCAGGGCCTTCTGCGACGGGGTCATCTTCTCCGGATCGGAGAAAAGCAGCTGGTTTAAGAGTTTTGCGTGCTCCCCGGCTGCCCGGCGGACGCCGGTGGCATCGTACATGACGATGCAGGAAAGGACCAGCGACAGGGTAAACAGCGGGGACTGCAGCCCGTAAATCCGGGCGATTCCCATCGTCATGCCGCAGACGGTCGAAGTGTGGGAGGAGGGCATCCCTCCTGCACCGAAAAGGCGCTCCATCGTCAGCTGCTTATGCTGCACAGAATACAAGATTACCTTCAGCACCTGTGCGCCCAGCCAGCAGGCAATGGCGATCCAGAGCACCTTGTTGGAAAACAGATCGTTTAACAAAAGAGGTTCCTCCTTCTCAGCTGCTGCGGCGCAGCAGCTTTTCCGTCAGGGCCTTCAGCGGCTCCGCGTCCGCAAAAATTCCCAGCGCATCCAGTGCGCGGCTCGTATAATCCTCCGCATACCGTCCGGCCTCCGCAAGGCCAAGGGCGGAAACGTAGGTCGATTTTTCATTTTCAGCGTCGCTGCCGATCGGTTTGCCGAGCGCCGCCTCGGTACTGGTCACATCGAGGATATCGTCGACCACCTGAAACGCAAGGCCGAGGTACAGGCCGTACTGCCGGGCAGCGTCCATCTGCTCCCCAGTCCCACCGGCGGCAATGACACCCAGCAGGCAGGATGCGGTTAAAAGCGCCGCGGTTTTCTTTTCATTGGTCCGGCGGATGACCGAAAGCGGCAGGTCGCGTTTTTCTTCGTTCTGCAGATCCATTTCCTGTCCGCCGATCATCCCGTCGACGCCGATGCTGCGGGACAGGGTTTTGACAGCCTGTACAATCCGCTCGGGTGGCAGCTCTGCATCCGAGAGTGCCTCAAAGGCCATGGTCAAGAGGCCGTCTCCGGCCAGAAGGGCTGTCCCCTCGTCGAACTGAACATGGCAGGAGGGCTTTCCCCGGCGCAGGTCGTCATCGTCCATGCAGGGCAGGTCATCGTGAATCAGGGAGTAGGTCTGAACCATCTCGACGCCGCAGGCAAAGGGCAACGCCTTTTCCCACTCGCCGCCGCAGAGCCGGGCAAATTCCAGCGTCAGAATCGGACGGATCCGCTTGCCGCCTGCGGAAGCGGAATAGTGCATAGCATCCAGCACCCGATGGGGATCGTAAGGCGCGGTCAGATACTGCTCCAGCGCGTCATTTACGGCGTGCAGGTAAGTGTCAAACAGGTCAGCCATTTTCGGTTCCTCCGCTCTCTTCCGGCTTTTCGGTGTGCTCGGTCAGGCGCAGCTTGGCACCGGCCAGAGTCTTTTCGCAAAAGCCCACCAGGGCGATTCCCTCTTCGTAGGCTTTGAGGGAGGCTTCCAGCGTCATGCTGCCGTCTTCCAGCCCGGCGGCGATCTCTTCCAGCCGGGAAAGAGCCTGTTCAAAGGAGATATTTTTCTTGGTCGCCATATCTTTCTTCCTTTATAATATCTTTTTCAAATGCCGAGCATGAAAAAGCCCGGCATTTGCGGTTTTTCATGGTAACTGAACATCGGTCACGGCACTATGGACGATGCCGTTTGCAAAGCGGGTCTCGAGGGTATCGCCTTCCCGGAGAACTGAGGGGTCGGAAACCGCTTTTCCGTTCACGCTCGTGACCGTATAGCCGCGGGAAAGGACTTTTAAGGGGCTGAGCGCCTCCAGAGAGACCGCTGCCTTTCCAAGGGCGTTTTCCCGCAGGGTCAGCTGATGCTCCGCAGCGGTCTGGAGCCTTTCCCGCAGCCGCGACACTTCCGCCGACAGGGTGTCCATCCTGCGTTCCGGTGATGCGGCGGACAGATGGTGGCTTAAAATCTGCAGCTGCCCTTCACAGCCGGCAATCTTCCCGACCATGGCGGCGCGCATCCGTCCGGCGAGGAGGTTTAGCCGCTCCTCCCGGTTTTCCAGCAGCTTTTCCGGTGAGGAAACCGCCAGTCTGGATTTCAGTGCCGTCAGGGAGGCTTCTTCCAGCCGCAGCTTGTCCGACAGGCATCGTTTTAAAGACTGCCGCAAATCGGCCAGCTCTTCCCGCAGGCC
>CAMAJC010000209.1 GCA_945835425.1 uncultured Clostridia bacterium | reverse complement strand
ATATGAATGAAACCAATCTCTGCCCCTGCTGCGGGCGTCACTGTGACTTAAGCGAACCTCACTGCGACCGCGGACGGGAATATCTGCGCACCGGCGTGATTCCGGAGCGCAAACCGGGACATGAACATCATGGTGAACATGGTCCGCATGGCGAACATGGCGGTCACGGCGAACACGGCAGGCATGGTGGTCATGAAGGCCATGAAGATCATGACGGCCATGAACATCACCGCCCTCTGCGCCGTCCCGACAACTACGCCGTATCGGACATCCAGAACAAGCTGGTCATCAACCTGCGCGACCTGGGCCACACTCTCCGCAGCCTTTTTGAAGGGAGAGGGAGCCAGCGCCGGATTTTGATCATCCTGCAGGAAACCGGCAGCATCACCCAGCGGGAACTGACTGAAAAGCTGGGCATCCAGCCCGGTTCCGCCAGCGAGGTGATCGGTAAGCTGGATGCCGCCGGACTGATCCGCCGGGTTCCCAGCGAAACCGACCGCCGGACGATGGATATCCAGCTGACCGAAAAGGGCCGGGAGCTGGCCGAAGAAGCCGCGGCCAAACGGCAGGACCGCCATCAGGAGATGTTTGCCTGCCTCTCGGCAGAAGAACAGGAGACCCTTCTTGCCCTTTTGGAAAAGCTCTCCGCCGACTGGGACAGCCGCTACGGCACCCATGAACATCCCCATCACGGTCCCCACGGACGCGGGATATGACATCGAGGCGGACCTATGTGGAAATATATGAAACGCTATCTGCACTTTGCCGTCATCGCCGCCCTGTTTATGGTCGGAGAGGTCATGATGGACCTGATTCAGCCCGGACTGATGAGCGAGATCGTCGATGACGGCGTCCTGGGTGTCAACAATGGCGGCGTCGGGAACGCCCATCTGATCCTGACGCTGGGACTGGAAATGGTCGTGCTGGTTATTTTCGGCGGTTTGTGCGGGTCTTTGAACAATGTCTTTGTCCATATGACCGGCCAGAACATCGGCAACGAGATGCGCAAGGACTGTTTCCGAAACATCATGACCTTCTCCTTCCCGCAGATGGACCGGTTCGGCACCGGCTCCCTGGTCACGCGGGTCACCAACGACATCACCCAGGTGCAGAATTTTATCTCGCAGTTTGTCCGCGGTATGATCCGCACTTCGATGCTGACACTGGGCAGCATCTATTTCATGTTCCGTCTAAACCACCGTTTCGGGCTGATTGTTTTGTGCGCGCTGCCCTTTATTATGGGCACGATGATCTTCTGCATGGTCAAAGCCTACCCGCTGCTGCCCAAACTGCAGGCACAGCTCGACCAGATCAACGAGATCATGCAGGAGGATATCGCCGGCATCCGCATTATCAAGGCCTGCGTGCGGGAAATCTATGAAAAGCTGCGATTCGGCAAGGCCAACGACGACCTGATCAAGACCCAGCTGCGGGTACTGGTGATCTTCGCCTTTATGAACCCGGTCATGAACATGCTGATGAATATCGTGGTTGTCGTCATTTTGCTGGCAGGCTCGGTGCAGGTCAGCGGCGGTCTGACCACGCCCGGCATCATCATGGCGGCCATCACCTACACCACCCAGCTGTTAAACGGCATCCTGATGCTGGTCATGCTGTTCCAGAACATCACCAAGGGCATCGCCTCCTGGCACCGGGTCAAAGAGATTCTCGACAGCAAACCGGAGCTTGTGGACGGCAGCTATGACGGCGAAACGGAAATCCGCGGCGATGATAAGGTAGTTCGCGGCAAAATCGAGTTCCGCGACGTTTCCTTTGCCTTCCCCGGCTCCAGCCAGACGGTGCTGAAACACATCAACCTGACCATCAATCCCGGCGAGACGATCGCCGTCATGGGCGCGACCGGCTGCGGCAAGACCGCTCTCGCCAGCCTGATTCCCCGTTTTTACGATGTGACCGGCGGACAGCTGCTGATCGACGGGGTCGACGTGCGGGAATATAAGCAGAAAGCCCTGCGGAAAAAGGTCGCAATTGCCCTGCAAAAGAGCGAGCTGTTCAGCGTCCCGATCAAGGAAAATATCGCCTGGGGCAAGCCGGGCGCATCGGATGAGGAGATAGCATCTGCCGCATCCATCGCCCAGGCGGTCGATTTTATCCAGTCGACGCCTGGTGGATATGACACGCCTGTCGCCGAACGGGGCATGAGCCTTTCCGGCGGCCAGAAACAGCGTATCTCCATCTCCCGCGCGGTTTTAAAGCCGTCGGAGATTCTGATTTTTGACGACTCCACCAGCGCCCTTGACCTCAAGACGGAAGCCAACCTCTATGAGGCCCTGAGCGCCGCCAAACCGGACACCACCAAGATCATCATCGCCCAGCGCATCGCATCGGTGCGCCGTGCCGACCGGATTGTCGTTTTAAACGGCGGCCGGATGGAGGCCTGCGGCAGCCACGCGGAACTGCTGAGAAGCTCCAAGACCTATCAGGATATCTATCATTCGCAGATCGGAGGTGAGGACAATGGCTGAACCGGCAAATAACGTAGAACGTAATATCCCCGGTATGAACCGGCACGCGCAGTTTGCGGAGGTCGAGCACGCGGAAAACGTCGGCGCGACTTTAAAGCGGATTATCACCTATTTTGCCCATGAGAAAAAGCTGGTCGGCGGGATGCTGGGCGTCGTCATCCTCGGCACCCTCTGCGGCGTCTGCGCGCCCAGCCTACAGAGCAACGCCATCGACATCATCGCCGGAAGCCGAACCGGCAGCCTTCCGCGCACTCTCATTTTCATGCTGGCGGTCTACCTGCTGTACAGCGCCAGCCAGCTGGTGCAGGGGCTGCTGAGCGCACACCTCAGCCAGCGGATCGTCAAGCGGATGCGGGAAGAGCTGTTTGACAAGCTCATCGACCTGCCGGTGCGGTATCTGGACACCCATTCCCACGGCGACGTCATGAGCCGCATGACCAACGATATCGAAAACATCTCCACGACGGTCTCCCAGTCGCTGCCGTCCCTCTTCTCCGGCGTCCTGACCATCATCGGCACGGTCGCGATCATGCTCTGGTACTGCTGGCAGCTGGCGCTGCTAAGCCTTGCGACCGTCCTGCTGACCGTCCTTGCTACCAAGATTTTGTCCAAAAAAGTCCGCAAATTCTCCCGTCGCCGCCAGATGCTGCTGGGACAGTTAAACGGCACCGTCGAAGAGATGGTCTCCGGCTACCGGACGGTCGTCGCCTATAACCATCAGGAGATCACCACCGAGGAGTTTGTACAGACCTCCGATTCCCTGACCAAGGCCGGTATCCGCACCGACGTCCTGAGCGGCGTTATGGGCCCGATCATGAACTGTATCGGCAACATCGGCTTCGTCATTATCGCGGCTTTCGGCGGCTATTTCGCCATCACCGGGCTGATCTCGGTCGGCGTTATCTCCGCATTTATCGTCTATGCCAAGCAGTTCAGCCGTCCGATCAACGAGATCGCCCAGATTTACGGGCAGCTGCAGACCGCCATCGCCGGTGCGGAGCGCGTTTTCGCGGTTATCGACGAGGTGAGCGAGGATAAGGCCGGGGAAGAACTTCATGATGAAAAGGCCGCGACCGTCACCTTTAAAGACGTGCAGTTTTCTTATGAAAAGGGCTTCCCCGTCCTCCATGACTTCACCCTGACCGTCCCTTCCGGCCAAAAAGTCGCTCTGGTCGGTGCAACCGGCAGCGGCAAAACCACGGTCGTCAACCTGCTCATGCGGTTTTATGACCTGGACAGCGGCGATATCTATATTAACCGGCAGAATATAAGGGACGTTTCCCGGGACAGCCTGCGCAAAAACGTCGCCATCGTCCTGCAGGACACCGTCCTCTTCTCCAACACCGTCCGCAACAACCTCATCTACGGCAACGAAAACGCCACCCGGCAGCAGCTGGACACAGCAGTGGAGATGAGCCGCTGCAAAGAGATGATCGAAATGCTGCCGGAAGGGTACGAGACTGTCCTCGTCGGTTCCGGTCAGAACATCAGCCAGGGACAGCGGCAGCTGCTCGCCATCGCCCGGGCTTTTGTCGCCGACCCGAAGATTCTCATCCTCGACGAAGCGACCTCCAACGTCGACACCCGCACCGAAAAGGCGATTCAGGACGCAATGCAGCTGGTCATGAAAAACCGCACCAGTATCATCATTGCCCACCGCCTTTCCACCATCCGCGACGCGGATATCATCGTCGTCATGGACAAAGGCGGCATCGTCGAGAGCGGCAGCCACGACAGCCTGCTGGC
>CAMAJC010000208.1 GCA_945835425.1 uncultured Clostridia bacterium | reverse complement strand
ATTACCGTGCTGCCGCGCGATGTGGCGGAGCTGATTGCTGCCGGTGAAGTCATTGAAAGGCCGGCGTCGATCGTCAAGGAACTGGTCGAAAATTCCATAGACGCGGGTGCGACCGATATCACGGTCGAGATCCAGTACGGCGGCGTGCGGTATCTGCGGGTCACGGATAACG
Source organism: uncultured Clostridia bacterium (assembly GCA_945835425.1). Classification (GTDB taxonomy): domain Bacteria; phylum Bacillota; class Clostridia; order Oscillospirales; family Ruminococcaceae; genus Faecivivens. The sequence goes on along the minus strand of CAMAJC010000208.1, from coordinate 4,063 downwards.
GCTGCGGCATCGCAAGAGAGGACGCGCCCAAGGCTTTTCTGCGCCACGCCACCAGTAAAGTCCGGACGGCTGACGACCTCGACAGCATCGGAACGCTGGGGTTCCGCGGTGAGGCGCTGGCGTCCATCGCGGCGGTGGCCCATGTGGAGATGCTGACCAAGACCAAAGACTCGCCCATCGGGACAATGGTGCGCATCAGCGGCTCGGAGGTCGAGGAGGTCGTCGACGCAGGCTGCCCGGACGGCACGACGATCATCATCCGCGATGTGTTCTATAACGTCCCGGCAAGACTTAAATTCCTCAAAAAGGACACGACCGAGTCGGGCGCGGTGGCCAATATCGTCGATAAGATCGCCCTGTCCCACCCGGAAATCTCCATTTCCTTCATCAAGGACGGCAAACAGGTTTACCGCACGCCCGGAAACGGCGACCTGATGGGGACGATTTATACGGTGCTGGGACGGGAATTTGCCGGGACGATGCTGCCGGTGGACTATAAGGTCGGCAGTATCGGCGTCAGCGGGTTTATCTGCCGCCCGATGGCCGCCCGCTCCAACCGCTCAATGCAGCACTTTTTCGTCAACGGCCGCTACACCAAGACCCGAACCTGCGGCGTCGCCCTGGAGGAAGGGTACCGGGGTGCGATTATGGTCGGGAAGTTCCCATCCTGCGTGCTGATGCTCAGTATGCCCTGCGAGCTGGTGGACGTCAACGTCCATCCGGCCAAGATCGAGGTCCGTTTCCAGAGCGAAAAGAGCGTGTTTGACGCGGTTTATTTTGCCGTCAAATCGACTATTATGCAGGACGGGCAGCTGGGCGATCAAAAAGAAAAGCCCGTGTCCGGCCGCGACGGCAGCGTCCTTTCGCCCTTTTATGCAAAAGATGAGCCGCAGCAAATAAGGCTTGACGGGCAGACGGAAAAAAAGGACGCCTTTGCGACCATGGACGCGGCTTCCTTCCGGCAGAAGTTTGCTGAGCCGGACAAGAAGGCGCCTGCCGCGGCTTCCCAGATAAAACAGCCGGGTGCAAAGGTGCAGCTGCGGGAGGAATGGCTGCCGCGGAAGAATATGGAGACAATGCTGGACGTGGAGCCCGACCCGGCGGATTTTGCCGATATCCCCGAGCGGGTCACCAAAAAGGATCAGTCGGACGCCGAAAAGCGGGAGCAGCTGCGCAAACGGCAGCAAAAGCCTGCACCGGCGCCGGAAAAGCTCAAAGCGCCGTCCATTCTCGGCGGCATCCCGGACGAGCTGCAGATGCTGCGGGAGATGGAAAAGCTGCAGTCGCCGGTTCCTTATAAGGCCGCGGAAGAAAAGAAGGAAGCGCCGGAGCAGCTGCTCCCCACGGTGCCCGAAAAACCGGCGGAGAATCAGCCGGAAGAGTCCTATGAAGTCTTCGGCGAGATTTTCTCGACCTATATCCTCTGCCGCATTGGGGCGGAGTTCGTCCTGATTGACAAGCACGCCACCCATGAGCGCATCCTGTATAATAAGCTGCGGGCGCAGGGCGAGGAGCTGGAACGGCAGATGCTCTTAACACCTGTCCCGGTGACCCTGTCCAGAGCGGAGCATGAGCTGGTGCTGGAGCAGTCGGAACAGCTGTTAAAGCTCGGCTTTGAAGCGGAGGATTTCGGCGGCAGCACCGTCCTCATCCGCTCGGTCCCGGCGCTGATGGCCGACGCGTCGCCGCAGGAGCTGTTCCTCGACGCGGTGGACGGGCTGTCTCATGCCCATGTGGGCGTGACGGCGGCAGACGAGATCCTGCACCGGATGGCCTGCCGCAGTGCCGTAAAGGGCGGCGACCATAACAATATGGCGGAATTGCGTCAGCTTGTGAAAATCATCCTGACCGATGAAAATGTCCGCTATTGTCCCCACGGCAGGCCGGTTATGGTCCGGTTTACCCGGCGGGAAATCGAGAAGATGTTCGGAAGAATACAGTGACTTACAGTCAATGAATAATGAATAGTGAAGAATGAATAATGAATAATTATGGTTGGTTTTCTGCGAAAACCTTTTGATTTAATTTTTGACCTGCGATAGGCTGTACTATTTTAAATCAATTTTGCGCAGCAAAATTACCTTCATTATTCATTATATATTATTCATTCTTCATTAAATATCAAAGGGTGATGTGGATTGGAAAAAACAGCGGTGCTGGCGGTTGTCGGGCCGACGGCCTCCGGCAAGACCGGGCTGGGCGTGGAACTGGCGAAAAGGCTGGACGGTGAGGTCGTGTCCTGCGATTCGATGCAGATTTATAAAACGATGGATGTGGCGACCGCCAAGCCGACCAAAGAGGAAATGCAGGGAGTCCCGCACCACCTGATCGACCTGCTGCCGCCGGAAACGCCTTTTTCCCTGGCAGAATACCTGACCCTGGCGGAAAAGACGATCGGGGAAATCCATGCCCGCGGGAAAGTCCCGGTGCTGGTGGGCGGAACAGGGCTGTATGTCGACACTCTTTTGCAGGGGGTGCAGCTCTGCGATCAGGGCGAAGACGCTGCCTACCGGGCGGAGATGGCGGCGCTGGCGGAAAAGGAAGGGAGCGGCGCGTTGATGGAAAAGCTGCGGGCCTGCGACCCTGACTATGCGGCGACGGTTCATCAGAACAATATCCCGCGGCTGATCCGCGCACTGGAGGTCTATCACACGACCGGCATCCCCATGAGCGTCCACATCAGGCGCTCGCGGGACGGGGAAAGTCGGTACGAGCCGCTCTGGCTCGGGCTGCGCTATGCGGACAGGAGCGTCCTCTATGACCGCATCAACCGCCGGGTCGATCTGATGCTGGAACAGGGTCTATTGGACGAAGCAAAGGCCGCCTATGAGACGCGGATGTCGACCGCTGCCCAGGCGATCGGCTGTAAGGAACTTTACCCCTATTTTGCCGGTGAAAAGAGCCTTGCGGAATGTGTCGAGACCCTCAAGCGCTCCACGAGAAGGTATGCAAAACGGCAGCTGACCTGGTTTAAACGCAACGAGGCCATCCACTGGCTGGAACCGGACGTCCTTTCAAAGGAAGAACTGACCGAAAAGGCGATGGATATTATAAAGGAAAGCAATCTTTTTCCCAATTGGGAAAAATGATACGGATTTTCCGTTGTAATTCTTCTCAATCTATGTTATAATCAAATAATACCATGGTGCAGTCTATATTCTTCCGCAAAGGGCCTGAAACCGGGTTTTTTCGGGAGACAGACCGCCACAGGAAAATGCAAGGAAGGATTTTAAAAGCGCAGGCTTTTAACCCAAAGAGCAAAAAAAGGAAGATCTATCATGAAAAATCTGAATTTGCAGGACGTATTTCTCAACCAGGCGCGCAAGGAGCGCATCCCTGTCACCTTTTTCCTCGTCAACGGCTTCCAGTTCCGCGGCGTCGTCAAAGGGTTTGACAACTACACCGTCATCCTTGAATGTGACGGCAAGCAGGAACTGATCTATAAACACGCGATCTCGACCATCGTCCCCCAGAAGAGCATTTCCATCTTAAACGGCGACGAGGAAAGCTAACCCTTGAGCACTCGTATTATGCGGATTGCGACGGTGGTGCTGTCGGTGTTTCTGATTGTGTATGTGGTCTTTCAGCTGCAGCGGTATACCGGCAGCAGCTACTCCTACCAGACCGTGTACAACACGACCGTCGAAGAAACGATGAGCATAACCGGCATCTTTTTCCGCGAGGAAACGGATATCAAGGTCAGCCAGTCGGGCGTCCTCTCCTGCAGCTATTCGGTCGGGGAGAAGGTCCCGATCGGGTCGGAGGTGGCAAGGCTTTATAAAAGCCAGGAGGCCATCGACCTGCAGCGGGAGATCGCGTCGCTGGAGGACACCCTGCAGAGCCTGCAGCGGGCACAGGACTCCTCCAAGACCAGCGAGGTCATCTTGCCGGAAACCCTCAATTCCCAGATCGCCGCCCAGGTGGCGTCGCTTATCCAGGCGCGGGACGGAGAGGATTTTTCAAAGCTTGAGAGTATGCGCACTTCGCTGACCGAGTCCTTTGCCAAGCGGCAGATCGTCATCGACGCCGACACCGACTATACCGGGGAAATCTCCCGGCTGCA
>CAMAJC010000207.1 GCA_945835425.1 uncultured Clostridia bacterium | reverse complement strand
TTTATACGCGCTGGTCGCTTCGTCTGCGCCTCCGCTCGTTTGTGCTAAACATGGCCTGGGCGAACGCGCCGGGTGGTTGGTATAGCGAGCAAATACATCGGTGGCCGGGTGAGGGAATTGGGTTTCATTTTTTCGCGGGGAAATAAAATGTAAACAAAAATCCGCCGATAAGCAGGGCCGCAAAAACCGGCAGTCGCCAGCTCGTCCCGATTAGAATCAGCGTCTCCGTCAATCGGGGAAAATGACCAAAAAGACAGACCCCGACTATTACCGCCGTAATCGCGGCAATCAGCACGCCGCCAGCCGCTGCGTCCTTCGCGATTCCCGCAAGGGGATGCTGTCCGGGCGAAACTAAATCAACTGTCTTTTCAATCGCCGTATTGATACATTCCGCCGTCATGACCAGCCCGATGGCAAAAAAAAGCAACCCGTACTGCGCCGCATCCAGCCGGTAAACGAGCGAAAAGGCGGTAACAACTACCGCCGCGCTGATGTGAAAACGCATATTCCGCTCATAAATACAGGCTTTGATGCCGCGAAAGGCGTACAGGAAGCTCTTTGCAAACCGGGCAAAACGTCCCCGATCAGAAGTTTTCATCGTCCATTACATAGCTGGCGCCTCTCGGCAGGCCCAGCATGGTCATGACAGTCTCTTCCTTCTCACGCATATGGACGGCCTCGACGCCGCCGTTTACATGGTCATAACCCAGCAGATGGAACATCGAATGGGCAGTCAGGTAGCCGACCTCGCGCTGGAGCGAATGGCCGTACAGCTCCGCCTGTTCGACGGCTTTGGGCATGGAAATAACGATGTCGCCCAGCATGGCGGCACCCGTGTCGTTGTGGTCGTAGACGCCGTTTTCGCCCAGAGGGAAGGAGAGGACGTCGGTGGCGGCGTCGATGTTCCGATGCTGTTTATTCAGCTGGCGGATCTCGTCGTTGTCAACGAAGGAAACGGAAATCTCCGCGTCCTCGGAAAAGTTCTCCAGGCGCAGCGCCGCATTGCAGCACCGTCTGACCAGCAGGCGGATCCCGGTGGGAATTTTGACGACATTCTGACGGTTGGAAATGATGACTTTCACTTTATTCATGGCGTTTAATTTTGCCCTCCTCGTAATAACGGTCGTAAGCCTTGATGATGTCCTGAACCAGCTTGTGCCGGACAACATCCTTTTCGGTGAAACGGACGATCCCGATATCGTCCACATTTTTGAGTACGCGGGTCGCTTCGATCAGGCCGGAGACTTTGCCAACCGGCAGGTCGATCTGGGTCACGTCGCCGGTGACGACGATTTTGGAGCCGAAGCCCATGCGGGTCAGGAACATTTTCATCTGCTCGCGGGTGGTGTTCTGGGCCTCGTCGAGGATGATGAAGGACTCATCGAGCGTCCGTCCGCGCATATACGCCAGCGGCGCTACCTCGATGCTGCCGCGCTCCTGCAGTTTACTGAAGCTTTCCGCTCCGAGAAAATCAAACAGCGCGTCATAGAGCGGGCGCAGGTACGGGTCGACTTTATTCTGCAAATCGCCGGGCAGAAAACCCAGCTTTTCGCCGGCTTCCACGGCGGGTCTCGTCAGAATAATCCTGCTCACGACCCCGGCCTTGAACGCCTTGACGGCCATGGCGACCGCCAGATAGGTCTTGCCGGTGCCCGCAGGGCCGACGCCGAAGGTGATGGTGTTTTGCTCGATGGTCTTGATATAGCGTTTCTGCCCGACGGTCTTGGGAGAGACGGGCTTGCCCTTCTGGGTGATGCAGATGCAGTCGGAGGCAAGGCTCCGCGCTTCCTGCTCCTCGCCGCCCTTTGCCGCGTCGATGGCGTAACGGATTGCTACCTCATCCGGCGTTTTCCCGGCCCGGATAAGCGAAAGGACGCTTTCGGCAGCCGCGGCGCAGATTTCAGTTTCGGCGTCTTCGCCGGAGATTCGCAGCGCTTCGTCCCGGATGCTCAGGGTCACGGGGCAGTATTTGGCGAAATATCCCAGGTTTACGTCAAAGCTGCCGCAGAATGCAGAGGTCTCATCGGTATTGCGAAAATGGATATACTTTTCAGCCAGTGTTTTCATCTCCCGCGTGGAGGCTGCCCGCAAACGAGCCGCCTGCGTGTTTTTAACAGAGGAACATACCGGGGTACGCTGGGTGCGGACAGACCTGTGAAAACAGTGCGCTCCTGAAAGAACGGCGGATATCCCTTGCAGCGTTTTTTCCCGTTTTTATCCTTATTCCTCAAATTACTAGCATTATACCATAAAAATTGCAATTTGTATCTATGTGAAATACACAAAATTTTTCTGCCTAAATGAAGTTTCAGGAGCCAGATTTACCAGCTATCCAAACTCGATACTGCGGATGCGGCCGCGGACCATCAGGCTGCTGCCCTGGTAGTGGAGCACCTCGATTTCGCTGCCGAAGAGGGTGCAGGTTTCGCGTCCCAGCCGCACCCGGAGGTACCCGTCGCCGATATCGAGGATGCCGCGGCAATTTTCGGTGTAGATCACGCCGTTGTCCCACATCTGAAACGGTGCGGCGGTGTCTATTTTCAGTTCATCCAGCAAACGCACCCGCTTTTTCCCTGCCATGCGGTGTACCCCCTTTCCCGGTATTTATATTCACGGGATGTCTTGCATATACATGGGAAAGGCCGGGGTGATGGATTTGCACGGGCAAAATGAACATGAAAACACGTCGGCATTTATGGAAAATGCATCAGGAACGTCGCCACCGGTTCGCACTAACAAAATGAACATAAATATACGCAAATATTTTACAGGAAAACAGAAGGGAAGATGATGGAATGGGCGGATTCGGGCCGGGATGCCTGCTGATTCGGGCAGAAGGGGATGTTGTGCGGTTTATAAACGCCTGCGCGGCCGAAGGGGTTTCGGTGCAGCGGTTTTGCAGCACCGACGGCATTTCCTTTTTTTATATCCCCGCGCGGCAGTGGCGGCAGGCGAAAATGCTGGCGGAAAGGTGCGGCGCCGTCCTCACCATCCGCGAACAGGACGGCGTTTCCTATACCCTGCTGCGCTACCGCAAGCGGATCGGGCTGGTGATCTGGCCGGTGCTGGCGATCGGGCTGCTGCTCTTTTCCCAGTGCTTTTTGTGGGCGATAGACATAAACGGCTGCGAGGAGATCGAGCCGAGCGTTATTCTTTCTGCTGCTGAGGAGGCCGGGCTGTACAAAGGCCGGTTCCTGCCTGCCTGCGACATGAAGGCGGTTGCGGGTCATATCCTCGAGCTGCCCGGGGTCGGATTCTGCGCCGTCAACAAGATCGGTTCCCGGGTCGAGATCGAGATAAACGAGGTCGCCCAGACCCCAGTCGTTCTGCCCTCTGACCCATGCAGCATTGTCGCCGCTGAAACCGGACAGATCGTCTATATGGAGGTGTATGGCGGCCAGGAGACTGTCAAAGTCGGCGAAGCGGTCGGCAAGGGCCAGCTGCTCATAAACGGCATCACCGAATCACCCGACGGCAAGACCCGCTATGTCCACGCCGATGCCAAAGTCATCGCCGACGCGGTTTTCTCCCATGATTTCACCCTCGACCTTCATCAGGTGGAAAAGACTTATACCGGAGAGATAACAAAGCGTTACAGTCTGGAGCTGCTCGGCGGACGCGTTCCTCTATATCTGCCGGACAGGGTGCTGGCGTTTTTTGGGTCGGTGAAGGATGCTGCCGGGAAAGCGGCAGGGTTTCTGTTCGACGGCCCGGAATCTGACCCGGAGCCAGCGCCGAAACAGGAAGTTTTGTGGGAATCGGAAATCTCCCGCGCACCCTTGACCATACTGGGCGTACAGCTGCCCATCGGCCTGCAGACCGAGACCCGCAGCGGTTATACGAAGGCCGACCGCGTTTTCACCGAAGCAGAGGCGCTGGAAACTTTGGAACAGGCCGCTGCCGCTTGGGAGGAGGAAAATCTTGTCTCCGGCGAAATCAAGGAGCGGACGGCCACGATGGAAATTAACGGACAACAGGCAGTCTATCACGTCGATTACCTCTGCGAAATGGATATCGCGTCTCCGCGGAAACTCGACGTTGTGTTCGCAGAGAATGATAAATAAACGGTAGGGTGCGACCCTTGCGGTCGTCCGCCGATTTCAAACAAACCAACCTGTTGTTTGCCTCAATAAATATGACAACCGATTTGTATCAACGGAAACGCGGCGAAAAAGGGAACACGGACGGGAAACCCGTCCCCTACAGATCGGGCGTTTCCGGACACGGTAGGGGGCT
>CAMAJC010000206.1 GCA_945835425.1 uncultured Clostridia bacterium | reverse complement strand
CGCCAATAAGCCCGACAGCCAGGAAATCTGCTTTATCCCCGATGGGGACTATGCCAGGTATATCGAAGCGCGGCTGGGCGCCTTCCCGGAAGGAGAGTATATCTCGCCGGAAGGAAGGGTCTGCGGACGGCATAAGGGTATCATCCACTATACCGTCGGCCAGCGGAAAAAGCTCGGTATCGCCCTCGGGAAGCCGGTGTTCATCAAGCGCATCGACCCGGAGGAAAACCGCATTTACCTTGCCTGGGGTGGGGATGAGTACGAGAGCGAGATTCTTGTGCGGGACTTTTCCGAGACTTTTCCGGGCGCGTTCCGGGATGGGATGCGCTGCGGGGTCAAGGTGCGTTCGCGCGCGGCTGTGGCGCCCTGTACCGTCTATTTTGCCGGAGATGGAAAGCTGCGTGTAACCTTCGATCAGCCGGAGCGCGCGCCAGCCGCCGGTCAGACAGCAGCCTTTTACGATGGTGACGTCGTTTTAGGCGGAGGATTTATTGTTTGAATGAATAATGAATAGTGAATAATGAAAAATGAATAATGATGGTAGGTTTTCTGCGAAAACCTGTGATTTAAATTGCATGATAACCAAAAAACTCCTCCGGAATCAGACGTTCCGAAGGAGTTTTTCTTTTATGTATCTTTTTCTTCCGTATTTTCAGAAGGTTCTTCCTGGAGCCTTGCGGCGCGGACCTTTTCGATGCGGCGGTCGTCGACGTTCATGACGGTGAACCGCCAGCCGGAAAAGTCGATAAACGGGTTGGTGCCCTCATCAGGGATCAGGCCGAGGGTATGGATGATGAAGCCGCCGAGGGTATCATAGTCCTCGTCCTCCGGGAATTCGACCGAGAGCAGCTCGGTGACGTCCGCCAGGTCGATGGTGCCGTCCAGCAGGTACTCATCCTTGCGCAGCTCCTTGACCTCTTCCTCCTGCTCGTCGTATTCGTCCTCGATATCGCCGACGATGGACTCCAAAAGGTCCTCCATACAGACGATGCCTGCGGTGCCGCCGTACTCATCGACGACGACGGCAATATGGGTCTTGGTGGTCTTGAACTTGGCAAACAGCGAGCGACAGGCCGCCGATTCCGGCACATAAATGACCGGGCGGATGTAGCTGTCGATCGGCATGCTGCCCATATTTCCCGGCAGGTTCTCTCCGTCGCCGCAGATCAGCTGCAAGAGGTCCTTGACGTAGATGACGCCGATGATGTTGTCGACGTTCTTTTCATAGACCGGCAGCCGGGAGAAGCCCGTTTCGACCGCCTGTCCGGCCACTTCCGCGACGGTCGCGCTGCGGTCGACGGCGATCACGTCGGTGCGGTGGGTCATGACGTCTCCGGCGGTGTTGTCGTCGAACTCGAAGATGTTTTCGATCATCTCCCGCTGGCTCTCTTCGATCGTGCCCATTTCGCCGCCGGTGTCCACCATCAGGCGGATATCCTCCTCGGTGACGGTTTCCTGCTCCGTTTCGGCGTTGCGGTCGATGCCGAAAAGAGCGCCGATGCCGCGGGAAATCACCCGGATCAGAGCGCACAGCGGCCAGAAAAGGGTGGTGAAGCCCTTCATAAACGCGGCGCTCTTGAAAGCAAAGGGGTCGGCGTGTTTTTTGCCGAGCCGTCCGGGAAGCTTGCGGATGAAAATGACGTAAAAGACCGCCGAAAGGATCAGGCTGAACAGAATGGCGATCAGCCGGATGGCGCTGTGGGACAGCTGCTCCTGCCAGAGGGCTTTGAACCAGCCGATGGACAGGCCGTACAGCCACCAGTTGGTCAGTGCGGTCGCGATGCTGCCGAAGAAGGAACTGAGGGTGCGCAGGCTGTCGAGAAAATAGCCCTTGCCGTGCAGCAGCTTATCCAGCATCAGCGCTTTTTTGTCGCCGTCCTCGGCCCTGTCATGCAGGGTGACGTCCGAGAGATGGGTCACGGCCGAGAGGACTGCCGCCAGATAGCCGTCCAGCAGCCAGAAAAAAATGAGGATGGGTAAAAGCCACGTTTGCCCGTCGTCCAAGATATGATACCTCCTAAAATAAAACAGGGACGGAAAAACCGTTCCGCAGGTGTTTTCGGAGCATATACACAGATACGCCCGAAAGAAACATATTACTAAATATTATATCCTTTCAGGTGGAAAAAGTCAATGGGCGGAAACGGCGCAAAAAGGCGGCGGCGGGTGGGAAAGGCCCGAAACCATCGGATGTGCCGCCGGATGGACGTTTCTCTTGCCCTTTCGCCGGGCTGCGTCCGATTTTGCGGGTGTTCATGGGCAGAGTAGAAACTGACTGCAAAAAATGCCCGCATCAACGGTGGACACGGGCATTTATACCAGACTGTCTGGAAAACTCATGTGTATTTGGTTTTGTTCCTTTTCGGGAACGTGCCCCAGCGGCTTTTTCCCCGCCTTCGGCGGGGAAAAAACATAAGTTTCTTAGTCCCAGGGGTCTTCCAGCTTGGTGGGCACCGCACCGTCCGGGACGAGGCAGACATAACCGCCTGCGGGGACGACGATGCTGTCAAACTCCTCTTTCGCCGCTTTGACGATGTCGGGGTTTTCGTACAGGTCGATGGCGGTCGCGGCGATGACCTTGCCGGCGGTGATGACGCCCTTATGGCCGATGGAGGTGTGGCCGCAGGAAACGTTCTGCCAGCTGTGGCCGGGTGCGCCGGAGACAAAGCCGACGGCACTGCACTGGACCGTCGGCACCAGCCAGGACACGTCGCCGACGTCGGTGGAGCCGGGGCTCATCTGGCCCGAATGGACAAAGGGCATCAGGAAGTCGTTCAGCGGCTTTTTGCCGTTATCCGACTTTTCGGCGATAATTTTCTGCAGCTCAGGCGCTTCATAGAAATCCCCTCTGCCGGGCAGGCCGTCGGAAGGCAGCTCATAGCCGTCGACAATCGCCTGCGCATAGGCAATCTCTTCCTCCGTATAGGTGGGGACGCCGACTTCTTCAAAGTTTTTGTACATCAGCTTTTCCAGAACGGCGTTCGGGACGGTGTTGCCGCAGCCGTCAATAAAGCGCTTTTCCATCCTGGTCTCGGTCATCATCGCGGCAGCTTCGGCGATCTTGTCCACTCTGGCCTGCAGCTTGCGGACATTCTTGGACAGCTCGGAGCGGACCATGTACAGGACGCGGGCATGGGGCTGGACGACGTTGGGCGAGTTTCCGCCGCCGTCGGTGATGGCATAGTGGATGCGGTCCTTGTCGGGCATATGCTCCCGCAAAAACTGCACGCCGATGTTCATCAGCTCGACCGCATCGAGAGCGGAGCGGCCTTTGTCGGGCGCGCCTGCCGCATGGGACGCGATGCCGGTGAAGCGGTATTCGGTCTGGATGCAGGAGTTGCAGCTGCCGGTGCGGACGGAATTGATGTCGCCGGGGTGCCAGGTCAGGGCGATGTCGACCCCGTCAAAGACATGGTCTCTGGCGTAAAACGCCTTGGCAGCGCCGCCTTCTTCGCCGGGACAGCCGAAGAAAATCACGGTGCCGTGGCCTTCACCGGCGTCCTCGAGGTATTTCTTGATGCCGTAAGCGGCGGCCATCGAGCCTGCGCCCAGCATATTGTGGCCGCAGCCGTGGCCGGTTCCGTTTTTGACCAGCTCTTTCCGCTCGGTGGAACCGGCGACCTGGGACAGACCGGTCAGGGCGTCGTACTCGGCGAGGATGCCGATGACCGGATGGCCGGAGCCGTAGGTCGCTTTAAAGCCGGTCTGGATGTTGGCGACGGGGGTCTCGACGGTGAAGCCCTCTTCCCGCAGCAGCTTTACATACAGCTCGCAGGACTTATACTCCATCAGCGACAGCTCGGCATATTCCCAGACCTTGTCCGAAACATCGGCAAAAAGGTCGGCGTGTTCATCCAGCCAGGCGAGATATTTTTGCTTGTCAGCCATGATGCATTCTCCTTGATAATTAATGAATAATGAAGAATGAATAGTGAATAATGAAGAATTATGGTACGGCGCGGTTCGCGCCGTGATTGAATAATATCATCCCCGCAGGTAGTTATTTGTCAACGAAAGCATTGTCCACGCAATATGAGCGGGGCAGAATGTGCGGTAATTGGCAAATTTCGTGCGTGAACGGACCTGTTCAATCGTGCCGCGATCCGCGGCACTCCACAATTATTCATTATTCATTTTTCACTATTCATTCTTCATTGCCATATTCAGTACAGTACTTTGCTCAGGAACTCCTTCGTTCTGGGGTTCTGGGGGTTGCCGAACAGCTCGGAGGGAGTGCCCTGTTCGGCGA
>CAMAJC010000205.1 GCA_945835425.1 uncultured Clostridia bacterium | reverse complement strand
TCTCCCGCGAGTGCGACAAGGTATTAAATGAAGCGGAAAAGACCGCAGCCCATATGCAGGACGAGTTTATCTCGGTCGAGCACCTGTTTATCGCCCTGCTGGATTATCCCGGCGAGGCGCTTCGGAAGGCATGGAGAGCCTTTAATCTTAACAAAGAAGCTTTCCTGCAGGCCCTGTCCTCAGTCCGCGGCAGCCAGCGGGTCACCAGCGATTCTCCCGAAGATACCTATAACGCCCTGAAAAAATACGGCAAGGACCTCGTCGAAGAAGCCCGCAGCAATAAACTTGACCCGGTCATCGGCCGTGACGGCGAAATCCGCAACGTCATCCGCATCCTGTCCCGCAAGACCAAGAACAACCCCGTCCTGATCGGCGAACCCGGCGTCGGCAAGACCGCCATTGCCGAAGGGCTGGCCCAGAGAATCGTCCGCGGAGACGTGCCCGATTCGCTGAAAGACCGCACCATCTTCTCGCTGGATATGGGCGCGCTGATCGCAGGCGCGAAGTACCGCGGCGAATTTGAGGAGCGTCTGAAAGCGGTATTAAATGAAGTAAAAAAGAGCGAGGGGAAAATCATCCTCTTTATCGATGAGCTGCACACCATCGTCGGCGCGGGCAAAACCGAAGGTTCTATGGATGCCGGCAACCTCTTAAAGCCGATGCTGGCCAGAGGCGAACTGCACTGCATCGGCGCAACGACCCTCGATGAATACCGCAAATATATCGAAAAGGATGCGGCCCTCGAACGCCGTTTCCAGACCGTTCTGGTCGAGGAACCGACCCAGGAGGACGCCATCGCCATCCTGCGCGGCCTGAAAGAACGGTACGAGGTTTTCCATGGCGTCAAGATCACCGACCAGGCGATTATCAGCGCCGTCACCCTCTCCAGCCGGTATATCACCGACCGGTTCCTGCCCGACAAGGCCATCGACCTGATCGACGAAGCCTGCGCGATGATCCGCACCGAAATGGACTCGATGCCGACCGAACTGGACGAGATTTCCCGTCATATTATTCAGCTGCAGATTGAGGAAGCAGCGGTTGCCAAAGAAGAAGATTCCCGTGCAAAGGAACGCCTGGCTGAGATCCGGCGCGAACTGGCCGAGGAAAACGATAAGTTTGCCGAGATGAAGGCAAAGTGGGAGAATGAAAAGAACACTATCGGCGGCGTCGCGAAAATCCGCGAGGAAATCGAGGAGGTCAGCGCCCAGATCGAAAAGGCCGAGCGCGAGTATGATCTCAACAAGGCCGCTGAGCTGAAATACGGCAAGCTCCCTGCACTTCGCAAGCAGCTGGAGGAAGAGGAGCAGAAGGTCGAATCCGGCAAGGCAAACTCCCTCCTGCGCAATAAAGTCACCGAGGACGAGATCGCCCGTATCGTCGAGCGCTGGACCGGTATTCCGGTGCAGCGGCTGGTCGAAGGGGAGCGGGAAAAACTGCTCCACCTGGACGAAATCCTCCACAAGCGTGTCATCGGCCAGGACGAGGCGGTTCAGAAGGTCACCGAAGCCATCATCCGCTCCCGTGCCGGTATCGCCAACCCCAACCGTCCGATCGGTTCCTTCCTGTTCCTTGGGCCGACCGGCGTCGGCAAGACGGAACTTGCCAAGACTCTGGCGGAAACCCTGTTCGACGACGAGAAGAACATGGTGCGTATCGACATGAGCGAATATATGGAAAAATTCGCCGTATCCCGTCTGATCGGAGCGCCTCCCGGATACGTCGGCTATGAGGAGGGCGGCCAGCTGACCGAAGCGGTCAGACGGCATCCTTACTCGGTCGTCCTGTTCGATGAGGTCGAAAAGGCACACCCGGACGTCTTCAACATCCTGCTGCAGGTGCTGGACGACGGCCGCATCACCGATTCTCAGGGCCGCACTGTCGACTTTAAGAATACGATCATCATCCTGACCTCTAACCTCGGCTCCGATATCCTCCTTGCGGGCATCGACGAAGCCACCGGCGAAATCACCGAATCGGCCAAGGAACAGGTCGAGATGCTGCTCAAGCGCTCCTTCCGTCCGGAATTTCTCAACCGTCTGGACGAGACCGTCTTCTATAAGCCGCTCACGAGGGACAATATCGCCGGTATCATCGACCTGCAGATCAAGGACCTCTGCCGCCGTCTGGAGGATAAGCAGCTGACGGTCGTCCTGACCGACGCGGCCAAGCAGTATGTCATCGACAACGGCTACGACCCCGTTTACGGCGCAAGACCCCTCAAACGGTTCCTGCAGCGCAAGGTCGAGACCCTGATCGGCCGCATGATCATTGCCGATCAGGTTCATGAAGGTTCTACCCTGATTGTCGACGCCGATGACGGCCAGCTGACAGTAACGGAACAGCTGGGAGAATAATACAGTTCTCCGAAAATATCCGATGATATAAAATTACCGCTCCCAGTCTTCTTCGGAAAACCGGGAGCGGTTTTTCATTTATTATGCAGGTTTATTTCTTCCGGACAGGGTAGCAGACCTCGGTCACAAACTCCTCCGGGTTCTGGGTTTCATGAGGGCTGACATGGTAGATATTGAACATCTGGCCGTCGTATGCATAGCCGTTGTCCTCGATCCAGGCCGCAGCGGCAGCATAGACCTCTCCGAGACGGTCATAAGCGCCGTTGTAGGTAATCGAAGCGACTATGACCGGCGGGAGCGTTTTGAAATGAACATGTTCAGTATCGGGGTAGTTTCCCTTAACGGTTTTCTGCACCTCAACGTCGACGTCGGCCTCCTTGAATTCCTTGTCGTGGAAAATTGCGCAGCAGTAGCAGGGATCGTCCTCCTGCATATGCAGCGGGTCGGTTTCGGTCAGGAGCGTCTGCCACAGCAGCCCTTCCTGTTCATATTTCGGGATCGTCATCCGCACAGAGGCCGCTTTTCGCTCCGGCAGTGTTTTGATTGTAACATTGTATTCCATCGTATTCTCGTCCTTTCTCAGCCGCTCGATGGCTGTTTCAAGGAGCAGCACCCGCTGTGCGGCCTTATCCGCTTCTTCCTGCGCACGGACAAGCTGTGCAGTCAGAAATTCCGCCAGCGCTTCCGGGTCGTGGTACCGGCGCAGGATGTCTCCGATTGCCGCCAGCCCGAACCCCATCTCCCGCAGGGCGCTGATCCGCCCGGCAGTAATAAGCTGATGTTCCGTATAATAGCGGTAACCGGTAAACCGGTCGACATTTTCCGGCACCAGCAGACCCAGCTCATCGTAATGCCGCAGGTTGCGGATACTGATCCTAGACAGTTTACTAAAATCTCCGATTTTCAGCATGGTTATAACCTCGCTTGTCCTTTTTTGAGCTCACCCTCAGTATAAAGCATGACACGGTGGGAGAGTCAAGGGCTTTTGCAAAAAAATTGCCCCAAACGGAAAATCCGGTTTGAGGCAATCATATTTATGTATTATCCGGCTGCGGCGCAAAATAATGCTTGACCGCAAAAGAGAATTTGTCCATCAGAAAAGCATTCGCATTTTTGGCCGGCTGGCTTTTTGGCACCATAAAATCAAAGGCATGATAACAGCCGGGATAAGCCTGGAACCAGACCTGTCCGCCCGCTTTCCGCAGCAGCTCCATATAGTCCAGCGTCTCGCTGAAAAACGGGTCGATCATCCCGACAAAGGAAATCGTCGGCGGCAGCCCGGTGAGGTTTTCCGCGCGCGCCGGTGCCGCATATGCGGGGACGGTTGCAGACCCATACAGCGGCCCGAGGTACGCTTTCCATCCGGCCCGGTTTTTCGCTTCGTTCCAGACGGGCGCATCGTTGCCGCGCATGGAGGGCGTGTCCATCCGGTCGTCGATCATCGGGTAGAGCGGCATCTGCAGGGCAATCGCGACCTCGCCCTTGTCCCGCGCATAGAGACAGAGCGCCGCCGTCAGCCCGCCGCCTGCCGAATCGCCGCCCACAAAAAGCTGGTCGTCCCGTACACTCAGCTCCGCGGCATGTTCCTTCATCCATAACAGCGCCTGATAGCAGTCGTCCATCGCCGCCGGATAGGGCTTTGCAGCAGACAGGGTGTAATCCGGTGCCACGACGGCGCAGCCGCTTGCCTTGATAAACCGGTCAATAAAGTGTCTGTCCTGCTCCGGCATCCCGACCGAATAGCCGCCGCCGTGAATCCAGAGCAGCCCCGGGACGCCGTCCTTTTTCTCCTTCGGCGTGCAGACCAGCATCCGCAGGGAACTGCCGTCAGCCCGCGGGATGCTAACTTCCCAGCAGTCGGAGATATCGCTTTTCCAATGCCCGGCCATCAGCA
>CAMAJC010000204.1 GCA_945835425.1 uncultured Clostridia bacterium | reverse complement strand
GGTTCTGGGAGATGCGGGTGCCCTGGGCCTGCCAGTCGCACCAGATGCCCATGGTACAGTGATGGATATGGTTGCGGCGCATGGTCACATCGATGGCCGCGTGCATCTTGATGCCCGCGATCTCGGCGCCGCCCAGCTGCTGCATATTGTTGATGTTATGGATGTGGTTGTCCTCAATTACGCTGAATACGCCGCCCATTCTGCCGACAATGCCGGTCTGTTCGCAGTGATGGATATGGCAGCGGCGGATGATATGGCTGCCGACCTTTTCCTTGACCCAGCCGTGGTACTGTCCGCGGCAGACGGCGTCACGTTCCATCTGGGTCGGGCTCTTGACGTGCTTGGTGGTGAAATAATGGTCATTTTCCGGGTCATAATATTTGCCCAGGGAGATACCGCAGCATTTGCTGTTGCTCAGTTCGCAGTCCTCGATAATCCAGCCTTTGGACCAGTGCGGGCCGACCATGCCGTCCTGGAATGCCGCAGGCGGCGCCCAGGTGGTAGCGGCCTTGTTGATATTGAAGCCGCTGAGGGTGATGTAGCCGACGCCGGTCTTGGAGGGCATGAAGCAGTTGCGGCGGACATTGATGTCGACCTGCTCTTCATTGGGGTTCTTGCCCTGGAAGTTGGCGTAGATGACGGTCTTGCCGTCCTTCTGCTCGGTGTACCATTTGTAGACCGACCATTCCGGTTCCCAGGAGGGCGCATAAACCTCGCCCTTGATGCATTCCTCCAGCGTCTCAGTCTCATACAGCTGGCGGTCGTTTAGGTAAACGGCGCCTGTATGACGGATGACCGGCGCAAAATACCAGTCGCCGCCGACAAAGGTGGTATAGGGGTTGTAGTCGCCGAACACGCCGTTGTCGACCGTCAGAGTCCAGACGTTGCCCTCATAGTGTTCCCAGCCTTTGGCCGGTTCCGCGCCGGTAATGACCGCGCCCAGCGGCACTTCCGAGCGGTAGGTGATTCTGGCGTCCGGCTCACCGGCGTTTGCCGGGTCGACATATTCCCGGTAGATGCCGGGCGCGACGATGACTTCATCGCCGGGACGCGCGATCTTTGCGGCTTCGCTGATGGTCTTAAACGGGGCTTCCTTGCTGCCGTTGCCGGTGCGGTGCACCGATGCGGATACATAATAAACCATAAAATTTACCTCCTGCAAAATATTGTATCTAAGAAAGCTCTGATTTGTTCGACTTTATCTCCTTTCGGAGACGTGTTCGTGCGGCTTTTCCCCGCCTTCGGCGGGGGAAAAGCCTTTAATCAGAGGTTCCCTAATCAGCGGGCAAAGGCTGTCCGCCGGTTTGAGCGGTTATGAATGGGATAAAAACTTCCTGCCGATATCCAGCATATCTTCATAAAGCGGGATAAAGAGCTCCTGATGGCCGCGCCGTCTCGAAAGGACGGTGACCTGTGGGTGGCAGAAGCTTACAACGGGAATGCTTCTGCCGGAGAGAGTGAGGAGATAATACGGCCATGCCCGGCCGGGGATGTGGGAGGTTATCTGCCCGATTTTTAGCATTTCGTCCGGGAAAATATACCGCTGCAGCAGCTCCGCATTGGCCGGCATTCCGGCGGCAGGCAGTCCGCAGCAAAGGATAAGGTCCGGCGCAAGGAGCCGTATTTCCTCCCGGATTTCCTGCTGCTGCTCTTGGACAGCCTGTTCCAGCTCTGCGCCGATGGTGCGCGGACCGCCGCCCTCTTTTTTCAGGTTCAAAACGGCGATGCGGGTCAACTGCTCTATTCTCTTTTCCGTGGACATATTCCGTGGGTATTCCCCGTTTTTATCCAGCAGCGCTTTTGCCCATCGCCCGACGTTGTTCCAAGTCTTCCAACCGCTGCCGTATTCGCGCAGGTCATAGCAGAGATCGCCCGGCGTATCCTGGTTTTTGTCCCGGAGAATGAACAAAATATGCGGAGAATCGTAGCGCGCCGGGTCGACGATCCCGTCCCGGATAAAGGCGGTGAAAGGATAGCGGCGCTGCCAGCGGGCAAAAAGCCTGTCCAGTTCTGTATAGTCCGGTGTGCGCATCTTTTCTCCGTCAGACGACCTGGAACAGGAAAAATTTCAGGTAATTGGTTTCGGGGACGTTCCAGAGAATCGGATGATCGGGCGCCTGCTGGCGAACCTCGATCTGGCGCAGTTCCCGTCCGGCGTCTTTGGCGGCGCTTTCCAGCATCTTGATAAACAGGTCTTCCCGCATGAAATGGGAGCAGGATGCCGTCGCCAGATATCCGCCTCTCGGCAGCAGCTTCATGGCCCGGAGGTTGATCTCCTTATAGCCGCGGGAAGCGGAGTCGACGGTTTTGCGGCTCTTGGTGAAAGCGGGCGGGTCGAGGATGATAAAGTCAAACTGATCTTCCGGGTCGTGGCTCTCCATCATCTTCGGCAGCAGGTCGAAAACATTTTCCGCCACAAAGCTCATTTTCCCTTCCAGCCCATTGCGCTCGGCGTTTTTCCGTGCCATTTCGATGGCGGACTCGGAGATATCGACCGCGCGGACGTGGGCTGCGCCGCCCATCGCGGCGTTTAATGCAAAAGACCCGGTGTGGGTGAAGCAGTCCAGCACCCGTTTGCCTTTGGAGAGCTTCGCGACCGCCAGACGGTTATATTTCTGGTCGAGGAAAAAGCCGGTTTTCTGGCCCTCTTTAAAATCGACCAGATACTCGATGCCGTTCTCGACGATGGTGGTTTCGGTATATGCAGGGAGTTCCTCGCCGGGCAGCGGGTAAAAGCCCTTTCCCTGCTCCATCCCTTCGAGACTGCGGATGGCGACGTCGTTGCGCTCGTAGATGCCGTTTATTTCCTGCCCGTCTTCCCGCAGGATTTTGACCAGCAGCGGGAAGATGATGTCCTTGCGCTGCTCAATGCCGAGGGACAGGGTCTGGGTCACAAGGATTTCACTGAACCGGTCGACGGTCAGTCCCGGGAAGCCGTCCGCTTCCCCGAAGATGATGCGGCAGCATTTTAAATCGGGCGAACCTTCTCCGCCCATGACCGTCTTGCGGTATTCCCAGGCGTAGCGCAGCTTCCGTTCCCAAAAGCTCTCGTCGAACCGGTCGTTGGCGTTTCGGGAGATCAGGCGGATGCGGATTTTGGAATGGCTGTTGTAAAAGCCGGTGCCGAGGTATTTGCCCTTTTCCGACACGACGTCGATCAGCCCGCCGTCTGTGATCTCGGCACCTTCGGGAGAAGGCTCGGTTTTCTCTATCTCCGCGTCATAGACCCAGGGATGGCCGCCGTCGGCAGCCCGTTCGCCCTTTTTGGTGATGACGGCGCGGGGAAATTCTCGCAGAGTTTTCATATATTTATTTTCGCTCCAGTCTGCATGGTTTGGGTTTTGGTAATCAGTCGTTCGTTTCAGCGTTAGCGGTGTCAGCAATGTCAGCGGTATCAGCGGCGACGAGGGCCGCGTAGATTTCGCTCTTTTTAAACTGGGAATGGGCGGAGACCTGTTTGGCGGCGTCGGTCGGGCGCATACCGTTTTCTACCAGCTCCTGCGCCTCGGCCAAAGCATCTTCGAGAGTCAGCTCCGGCTCCGTTTCCGGTTTTGCGCCCTCGATAATCAGGACAAACTCGCCTTTGGGCGCGTTGACGGCGTAATACTGTGCCGCTTCGCCCAGCGTCGTGCGGACGACCTCCTCATGGATTTTGGTCATCTCCCGGCAGAGGGAAATCTTTCGTTCAGGGCCAAACGCCTTTGCCATATCCTGCAAAGTGTCCGGCAGCTTATGGGGCGCTTCATAAAAGATCAGCGTATGGGTATCGTTTACAAGGCTCTGCAGGTGTTCCCGGCGGTTTTTCTTGTTGGTGGAAAGGAATCCTTCAAAGGCAAACCGGGAAGTCGAAAGGCCGCTGATGCACAAGGCGCTGATCGCGGCAGACGGCCCGGGAATCACGACCGTCCGGATACCGGCTGCTGCCGCCAGCCGGACGATATCTTCCCCGGGGTCGGAAACGCAGGGCATACCGGCGTCGGAAACGACTGCCGCGTCCTCACCGGCTAATACTTTTTGTATAATCATTTCGCCGCGCTGCCGCAGGTTATGTTCATGGTAGCTGACCAGCGGTTTATGGATATCAAAATGGCTGAGGAGCTTCAGTGTGACCCGGGTGTCCTCAGCGGCAATAAAATCGACCGATTTCAGCGTCTCGATGGCCCGCGGCGAAAAATCCGACAGATTCCCAATAGGCGTTCCCACAATATAAATAGTCCCCATATATTTCCTTTCTCCAGCTTTTTTCAAAAAGCTG
>CAMAJC010000203.1 GCA_945835425.1 uncultured Clostridia bacterium | reverse complement strand
CGCACGGGCGAAAATAAACAAAAAACAACCCCTGCCGCAAATCGCAGCAAGGGTTGTGAGGCTGTCGAAAAAGTATCGGTTATGCGATTATCGCGGCGGGCTGAGGGCAGCCCGCCCTACCGTTTAAGAACGAAACATGGTAAATAAATCTATTAAACCCGTTCTCTATACGCTATTTTGTCGGTTCCAGCAGTGCGCAGCCATAAGGCGGCAGCGTGACAGCCTTTGCCCGCATCTTTTCGCCGTCGAGGAGGTTTTGCCATAAACCGCCCTCGTTGATCCAGGCGGTTTTTTCCTCGCCGGAGAAATTGAACAGACCAAGGACAGTCTTCCCGTCCTTCCATCTGCCGATGCCGAGAACCGCGTCGTCCCAGGTGTTCAGCGTCCAGACGTCGGCGTCGCCGTCAAAAGCAGGGCTGCTCTGACGAATCGTCTCCAGGTGTCTCAGCCCGTCGAATATCTTCTGCTGGACGGTGCCGGGGGTTTTCCGCAGCTCGGATTTTTCCCAGTCGAAGTCGCCGCGGTGAATATAGCGGCTGTCCTCGCATTTTTCGGGGTCAAGATGGTAGGTGTAGTCATTTTCCTGGCCGACTTCATCGCCTGCATAAAGGATAGGCAGGCCGCTCTGGGTCAGCATAAAGGCGTGCAGGGTCAGATCCCGGCGGATATACTTTTCCAGATCGTCCAGCCGACATTCCCGCGCCGCCGTTTCGATGCCGCACAGGGATGCGGTCGTGCCGCAGAGTCTCGCGTCGCCGGAGGTGGGGTCGTCGTTATACAGCTCGCCTTTGCTGTCCGAGCCGTGCCAGTGGCCGGTCAGATAGTCGGAAAGATAGCGCTTGTGGGGAACCTGTCCCGTGCCGAACTGCTCCAGCCAGGGGTAGTCCAGACCCCAGCCGATGTCGTCGTGGCAGCGCAGGTAATTCAAAAACACATATTCCCGCGGCAGGCTGTTTAAAATGTCCATCTGGCGGCGGAGCAGCCGGGTGTCGGCTGTGGCCACCGTGTGCCAGGTGGTGCACATGGTCGTGACGTTATACAGCATATGGCATTCCGGCTTGTCGACGGTGCCGAAATAGGGGACGACCTTTTCCGGCTCCATGACCACTTCGCCCAGCAGCAGTACGCCCGGGCAGACGATCTCGCAGATCATCCGCATCATCCGGACGATCTGGTGGACCTGCGGCAGGTTGCGGCAGGGCGTGCCCAGCTGTTTCCAGATATAGGGCACCGCGTCGATGCGGATGATGTCGATGCCGCGGTTGGCCAGGGCCAGCATAAAGCCGATCATCTCGTTAAAGACGACGGGATTGCCGTAGTTTAAGTCCCACTGGAAGGGGTAGAAGTTGGTCATGACCCATTTCTGCGCGTCGGGCAGCCAGGTGAAGCTGCCGGGGGCAGTCGTCGGGAAGACCTCGGGGATGGTGCGCTCAAAGGCGTCGGGGATGGTGCGGTCGTCGTAGAAGAAATAGCGGCGCTGATACTCGGGGTCGCCGGCGCGTGCCTTTTTCGCCCAGATGTGCTCCTCGCTGGTGTGGTTCATGACAAAGTCCATGCAGACGCTGATGCCGCGTTCCCGGCAGGCTTTGGTGAGCCGCTCCAGGTCGGCAATGTCTCCCAGAGAAGGCTGCACCCTGGTGAAATCCGATACGGCATAGCCGCCGTCGCTTTTGCCCTTCGGGCTTTCCAGGAAGGGCATCAGGTGCAGGTAGTTGACCCCACATTCCTGCAGATAATCCAGCTTTTCCTTAACGCCTGCCAGATTCTTTGCCCATGCGCCGATATACAGGCACATGCCCAGCATATTGCGTCCGGCATACCAACGGGGCTGCGCTTCTCTTTCGGCGTCCAGCTGCTGCAGCGCCTTGCTGCGGGAATCGCTGTAAGAGCGCAGCCCGCTGCAAAGGGCCTCAAAGGAAGCCTCCTGGCCAGGGTAAAGGCTGAGGTAGAGGGCGCGCAGTTCCTCTTCATGGCGCGCAAAACGGGTGGAAAACTGATCCATGATTTTTCCTCATTTCTGTTTAAATTTCGCGGAAACCTGCCTGCGCCCAGCTCCAAAGGCGTGTTCCGGCCGGTTTCCCTCTCTATTCTCACAAAACCTGTATATTCATTATAATACAGTTTCCGGCGTTTTGCAATCGGTGAAAAACCGGCGGATATATAAAACTTTTCGGGCAAATTGTATGCGATTTTCCCGGAGCGGCAGGAGAACTTCCGCCGCGGTCCCCGTCTTTTCGGTTTCGGCGGCCTTCCATATGCAGGACGAAAAATAACATCCTGCAACAGCAAACCGGTTATTTCTGCAGGAAACCGCATATCCCGCTGCGAAAATCCACAGGAAAGACGCCGAATCATCGAAAAAATTCAAATTCCGTAAAAAGATGTCACAAAAATATTGACATTTCCGCAAAACATTATATAATGAAAGATACAATACAAGAGCATGATAGAGGCGCGGACGCCATCAGTATCTCCGGAACAAGGCAGGTCTCATCCGGAGAGAAAGGGACGGCCGCCGAGGAAACGGCTGTGCATCCTGCTGCGGGCCGGTTCCGGGACGCAGGGGAATACCTTGCGGACTGTCGCCGGTTCCGGCGGAGCGCTGTCGTGAGTCCTTCGGGTATTAATCAGGTGGAGTCATGGCGCGGTCATGGCTCCATTTTTGCTGTGGCGACACAGACTATTATCCTGGAGGAGAGAATCATGAAAAACATCAAACGCTGCGCCCTGTCGCTGCTGGCGGTACTGATGCTGGTAATGACCTGCTTTACCTTTACCGTATCGGCAGCGGGCGACCCCACCGAAGAAGTGGGCACCCAGTGGGTCGAGTGCGGAGACTGCGGCGGTACCGGCGGCTGTCCGGTCTGCATGGGCGCGGATCCCGCATGTGAGGAATGCGGCGGCAGCTTTACCTGCACGACCTGTGGCGGCGAAGGGTATGTCCTGTCGGAAAGCCGCTTTTACAACACCTTCTGGGCGCTGCTGCCCCCGATTATCGCCATTGCCCTGGCGCTGATCACCAAAGAGGTCTACTCGTCTTTGTTTATCGGCATCGTGGTCGGCGGTCTTTTGTACGCAAACTTCGGCTTTGAAACGGCCGTCAACCATGTGTTCAGCGGCGGCATCGTTTCCGTCCTGTCCGACAGCTACAACGTCGGCATCCTGGTATTCCTGGTCATTCTGGGCGCGATGGTCTGCCTGATGAACAAGGCAGGCGGTTCGGCGGCGTTCGGACGCTGGGCACAGACCCACATCAAGAGCCGGGTCGGCGCACAGCTGGCCACCATTCTGCTGGGCTGCCTCATCTTCATCGACGACTATTTCAACTGCCTGACGGTCGGCTCGGTCATGCGTCCGGTCACCGACAAGCATAAGGTTTCCCGCGCCAAGCTGGCCTACATCATTGACGCGACGGCGGCGCCGATCTGCATCATTGCGCCGATTTCCTCCTGGGCCGCGGCTGTCGCGGGCTTTGCCGAGGACGGACAGGGGCTGACGCTGTTCATCCGGGCGATCCCTTATAACTTCTATGCCCTGCTGACAATCATCATGATGGTCGGGATGGTAGTCCTCAAAGCCGAATTCGGTCCGATGGCTGCCTATGAGAAAAATGCGGCTGCGGGCGACCTGTTCTCCGGTTCCAACCCCTACGCCACGATGCAGGAGGAGAAAAACGAAGGCAAAGGCCGGGTGCTCGACCTGGTTCTGCCGGTTGCGGTGCTGGTTGTCTTCTGTGTCATCGGCATGATCTACTCCGGCGGCTTCTTCTCCGGCGCAGGATTTGTCGAAGCTTTCTCCAACTCGGACGCTTCGGTCGGCCTGATGCTGGGTTCGGCGTTTGCGCTGGTTGTGACGTTTATTTATTTCCTGATCCGCCGCTCCCTGTCCTTTAAGGAAATCATGGAGTGCATCCCGGAAGGCTTCAAGGCCATGGTCCCCGCGATCATGATCCTGACCTTTGCCTGGACGCTGAAGGCGATGACCGACTCGCTGGGCGCAAAATATTTCGTCCGCGACTTTGTCCGTTCGTCTGCAGGCGGTATGCAGATGCTGCTCCCTGCGCTGGTCTTCCTGATCGGGTGCCTGTTGGCGTTCGCGACCGGCACCAGCTGGGGCACCTTCGGCATCCTGATCCCCATCGTCCAGAACGTCTTCTCGATGGACAGCCCCCTGGCGATCGTCTGCATCTCTGCCTGCATGGCAGGCGCTGTCTGCGGCGACCACTGCAGCCCCATCTCCGATACCACCATCATGGCTTCCGCCGGTGC
>CAMAJC010000202.1 GCA_945835425.1 uncultured Clostridia bacterium | reverse complement strand
CCGTTGATCGGTTCGTCCAGCACCAGCAGCGCCGGTTCTCCCAGCAGAGCCATGGCGATGCCGACCCGCTGCTTCATGCCCAGCGAGCAATTTTTATATTTATTCCCTGTGGCGCCCTCCATCCGTACGGTACGCAGCACCTTTCTGACCTCCGTACCGGCGTTTTGGATGTGCAGATTGGCCGCCTGCAGCATCATATTGTCCCAGACGGTGAGGTTCGGGAAGCATCCCGACGCCTCGATCAAAACGTCCATCTTCGCCCGGACGTCCGGGTCGGTGTAATCCCGGTCGAACAGCCGGATACTGCCGCCGCTGGGAACGAGTAGCCCGCAGATCAGCTTCTCGGTGGTGGATTTGCCGGACCTTGCCTTAGCCCGGAGAAACGCCGCGTTCATCTTCCGGCCAAAAATATTCAGCCGATTCTTCATGGAAAACCGGTTGAATTTCCCGCTCTTTTGCTGCTACAATAGGCAGTTGTGAGGATATTGCGAAAGGACGGAGAAGCGTATGCGGATACTGGCGGTAGATATGGACGGCACCTGCCTGAACAAAAAGAGTATGATCAGCGATGTGACCCTGACCTGGCTGCACTGGGCGCGGGTACAGGGCTATGAGATCGTCCCGACGACCGGCCGGTCGCTCTCCTGCATCCCGCGGCAGCTGTCGGACGAAAAGCTGTTCCGCTACTGCATCACCTCCAACGGCGCATCGGTGACCGACACCGAGACCGGAAAGGATGTGTTCAGCGCACCGCTGCCGATGGAGAAAGCCCTGACCCTGACAGAGGAATGTGCCGGCCCATACATCGGCATGACCGCCCATGTCGACCATGAATATCTGGTCGAGGGAAGGTTTTTGTGGACCCTCGGACGGCTGAGCTACGGAAAAGACGCGGGCAATGCGCAGATTGTCCGGCAGCTGGCGCCCTGCATCAAAGAGCGGCAGTCGGACGTGGAGGAGCTGCAGTTTTTCTTCTATACAAAAAAAGCCCGTGCCCGCATCCGCGATGTCCTTTCCCGTCACCCGGAGCTTTCCGCCGCTTACGGCGGGCAATATGTGGAAATCTATTCCAAAGGTGCATCCAAGGGCGCGGCCCTCGAAGCCCTTGCCCGGCAGCTGTCGGTGCCGAAGGAGGACATCGCCTGCATCGGCGACGGCGAGAACGATATCCCGATGTTCCAGCACGCCGGTACCCGCTTCGCCATGGGCAACGCCGTCCCGGCCCTGAAAGTCCTGGCAGACAGGGTCGTCGCGTCCAACGACCAAAACGGCGTCGCCGAAGCAATCAAAATCTTATTACATGCAGAAGAATAAACGCCGGAGAGCTTTCCCGCTCCCCGGCGCTTTTCATTTATGTTTCTTGTCATATTCCAGGCACGCGGGCGTTTTGGACCAGTATTTGACCCCCCAGTGCTCAAAATCCCATTCTTCCATATAATTGTTGCACTCATAATCGATATAGTACATTTCCCCGTCCCGGACGATGAAATTGGTCGGGAAGTAATCGATGTTGGTGTTCGCCGGGTAGAGCAGCCGGCAGAAAGCCTGCACCTGCTCCAGATATTCCGGCCGCATTTTGTCCTGCCGCACCAGCTCATAGACCGTCTCGCCGGGGATATATTCCTTTAATATGCGTTCCTGTTCCCGGTCGGCGTCGAGCAATTCGGGGATTTTGATGCCGATTTTTTTCAGTCTCCCGTAATCCCGCAGCTCCGCCTCCATCTTGTCGCCGAAATTGTAGTAATCGCACGGCTCATGGTGGATTTGCTTCAGCACATATTCCCCCATATCATCCTTCACAAGATAAGAATATCCGCCCTTGCCATGTCCCAGCAGCTTTATGACATCAAAAGCCCTGCCGTTTACCGTCATCTGTTCCATCCTTCTGCCTCCTGCTTCATGATGAGAATCCCGCCGGGAGAAAGAATCCCGTCCGCGAATTTGCGGCTGTAGAGCACTTTTCCTTCTGCCCGCACCGGGACCGGCTCCTCTCCTGCCTCTATCCAAACGCTGAGAACGGCTCCGTCCCCATCCGTTTTTTTATACCGCACCAGCCGGGGAAAGCGCGCATCCGGTTCCCAGCGCACCTCTCCGCTCACCGCCTGCGAATGTTCTTTCCGCAGCCGTATCAGCGCGGCCACTTCCTTCATGACCCCGTCATACTTTCCCTGCGCGATCTCCTCCCATGGCATACACCGCCGGTTATAGGGGTTCCGCTCGCCCTTCATGGCCAGCTCAGTTCCATAGTAGATGCAGGGCGTCCCCGGCATCGTCAGCAGCAGCGCCAGCTGTCCGAAAAACGCGTCCATATTTTCGCACCGGCTGCCTGCCCTTATGGTGTCGTGACTGTCTAAAAACCGCATCAGCCCCGGTTCCACTGTCCGCGGGTACCGCGCATACAGCCGGTTCAGCCCGTACATCAGCTGACGCGCATTTTCATTTTTATCTTCCCAGAACCGCTGCAGCTGCGCCAGAAACGGGTAGTCCATCACCCCATCGTACTCGTCGCCCAGCAGCCAGGGCGACGCGTCGTGCCAGATTTCCCCCAGCAGGAACACCTCCGGGTTTATCCTTTTCAGTTCCCGCCGCAGCCCTTTTATAAAGGAATGGGAAATCTCATTTCCCACGTCAAACCGCAGCCCGTCGACCTGCCACTCTCCGACCCATTTGCGGCACAGACCGGTCAGGTAAGCCGCGACCTCCGGGTTTTCGGTGTTCAACTTGGGCATCCCGCTCTCGAAGGCGAAGGAATAAAACCTGCCGTCCTTTGTGCTCCCTTCCGGCTCCACCGGCGTGCGCTGGACGAAAAACCAGTCAAAATAGGGTGACCGCTCTCCCTTTTCCACCACGTCCTGCCACTGTGCAAACCCGCGCCCGCAGTGGTTGAACACCGCATCCAGCATGACCCGTATTCCCGCTCGATGGGCTGTGCTGACCAGCTCTTTTAAATCCGCCTCATCCCCGAAATCCGGGTCGATCTGCTCATAATCATCGGTGTTGTATTTATGGTTGGACGCCGAGCGGAAAATCGGCGTCAGGTAAATCCCCGTGATCCCGAGCCCCCGCAGGTAGGGCAGCTTCCCGATAATCCCGCGCAGGTCGCCGCCGTAAAAATCGCCGTACTGCATCCCCGCTTCATCGCCCCATTCCCGCAGCGGCATCCGTTTGTTCTCTGCGTTCCCTCTGGCAAACCGGTCGGGCATAATCTGGTACCAGACCGTCCCCTTTACCCATTCCGGCACCCGGAAAACGTCCGTCTGATGGAGCCACGGGAACTTGAAATATTCCTTCACCATCCCGTCCCATTCGCTTTCCATGTACAGCCGGTCCTCGAAAAGCCGCGCCCTTTCGCTCCCGGCGGCGATCTCAAAATAATACTGCAGCCGCCGGTATTTCGGCCTTATGACCGCGCTCCAAAGGATGTTCCGCTCCAGCTCCCGTTCCGCCCGCATCAGCACCGGCACGCCTTCCCACGGATGCCGCCCGGAAATCCCGGCGATATACGGGTCCTCCTGCACAAGGAAAACTTTATCCGCGTCCTTCCCGGTCAGCAGGTTGATGACGATCTCCTGCTCACTGGGATAACAGCCCGCAAAAAAGCAGCGGTGGCTGATGGCGTCGATCTGCATTTCCTTCACCTCCAAGCTTTCATACTTGCATTATACACGCTTTTTTGGTACAATACTTGCAGAAAAAGCTTTATTTATTTGCACAAAACGCTCTTTTCAGGAGGAAAGCCCATGGACGCAGACACCTTCCACGAAACCAAGCTCCACGGCAAACGCACCTTCCCTTACATCGTCTACCGGGGAAATCTCCCGGCCTACATCCGCTCCTACGGGCTCCACTGGCACGACGAGATGGAGATCATCACCATCACCTCCGGCCGCGGCCTCATCACCGTCCAGCCGGAGCGGTACCATGTCCGGTCCGGTGACCTGCTCCTCATCCCGCCCCAGACCGTCCACAGCATCGAGCAGGAGGACGGCGCACCGATGGAGTATTTCAACATCCTCTTCCGCTTTTCGCTTCTCTGCGCGCCGGGCGACAGCTGCTGGGAGAAATACCTGCGGCCCATAGCGGAGCACACAAGGCGCTTTCCCGTCTTCCTGCCGGCGGACGCGCCCTTAAACGGCCAGCTGCGCCCGTATATCGACGACCTGACCGAAAACCGGCGGCGGCGGTACACTGACCATGAACTGATGGTCAAATCCGACCTCTTCGCCATCCTCCACCTGCTCCAGCCCTGCTGCGAAGACGCGGACATTTCCG
>CAMAJC010000201.1 GCA_945835425.1 uncultured Clostridia bacterium | reverse complement strand
TTCCGCCGCCAGAGGCTTTTCCCCGCCGAGGGCGGGGGAAAAGCCAATAATCAGAAGTTCTCTTAAATTGTCTGCCGTGTGGATGGGCAGACGCTGCAGAAAGGAAAATTTCGTTTATGAGATCATATAATTCAAAACCCGATAAACCTGTCCGGAAAACTTCCGGACGTCCTCCGCGGGGAAACGGCTACCGCAAGCCCGAGGCCAATTTCCACGCGAGTCATGATGAGATGGCGCCGGAAAGCGGTTATGAAAACCTCGTCGCCGGGCGCAACGCCGTCATGGAGACCTTGAAAAACGGCCAGCGGATCGATACCGTCTATATCGCCAAGGGCGCGACCGGCGGCAGCATCGGCAAAATCGTTTCGATGGCCAAGGAGGGCGGCTATCCGGTCAAGGAAATCTCCTCCGAAAAGCTGGACGTCATGGCCGGTTCGACACCGCATCAGGGCGTTGCCGTCACCCTGTCGGCGGTGGATTACGCCGAAGTGGAGGATATCCTCGCCCGGGCGGAGGAAAAGGGGGAACAGCCCTTTATCATCATCGCCGATGAGATCGAAGACCCCCATAACCTCGGCGCGCTGATCCGGACGGCGGAAATCGCGGGTGCCCACGGGGTCATCATCCCCAAGCGCCGCAATGTCGGCATGACCTCGGCGGTGTTCAAGACCTCGGCCGGTGCGGCAGCTCATCTGCCGGTGGCAAGGGTTTCTAACCTCGCGTCGACGGTGGACGAGCTGAAGGAAAAGGGCATCTGGGTTTACGGCGCCGATATGGAGGGCCAGAACTGGTGCCAGACCGATTTTTCCGGCGGCGTCGCGCTGATCGTCGGCTCGGAGGGACGGGGCATGAACCGGCTGCTTAAGGACAAATGCGACGTTATGGTGACGCTGCCGATGTGCGGCGAGATCACCTCGCTGAACGCTTCGGTGGCTGGCGGCATCATTATGTATGAGGTCGCGCGCCAGCGGCTGGGCATCAAGGCTATTGAACCGAAAGGTTAATAACATGCCGGGGTATGGAAAGGAGGTGCCGGCATGAGCGAGGCAGTGGATGATATTTTAAGGGAATTGGCCGGCATTTCTTTTTCAGAAGAGGAAGAGACCCGTCCGGAACAGTCTGCTCCCGATGATCTTTATGAGCAGCCTGCCCCGAAGGCGGAGAGCTTCGCCGTGAAAGCCGGGGAAACCCGTACCCCGTCGGTGACGGACACGCTGACGGCAGTTTTTGCGATGATTGAGGAGTCTTCCGAAGATGCAGAGCTTTCCGATGCGCAGGAAACGCCGCCTGTCCCGGCTCCTGCGGCGCCTGAAAAGCGCCGGAAGGAAAAATCCCGGAAGAATAAACCGCCGGAAAAACTGGCAAAGGTCAAACGGCCGCGCAGGGAACGGGACGCTGTGCCAATGGAGCAACCGCCGGAAAAACCGTCCGGCAAACGGGCAGAGCGGCCTGCGGGAACTCCGTCCGGGGATTTTACCCGCGTCGTGCGGATTCCGCTGCGGGAGCTGACGGACGAGACCGCGCCCGAGGTGCGTTCCAGGCGGGAACAGCTGTTTGACGGAGATAAACGCGGTCCGGCCACCCGCCGGTTTGCACCCCAACCGGGGAGCGTACCCCGGCAGGAAACGCTGCAGGGCGGCGCACGTCTGCAAAAAGTAACCCGCAGGGCATCCTCTGCGGAGCAGGTTAAAGACAGGAGCTTTCCGGAGATGAAAAAGGCAACGGTTCGGATCGATGCGGGAACAAGGGAGACACCCGCGGATGAACAGACAATTTATGAGAGTATGAAGCCTGCAGACGGGGCGCCGGAGCAGTCGCTTTCCACAGCGCCGACCGCCGATGAAATCCTTGCCGGGCTGATGGCGGAGCAGCCGGAGCCGCCGGTGCAGGCGGACGGACAGACGCGGCCGCTTCAGATCGACGTGGAAGAGATTCGCGCCGCCGAACCCGACCCGGCCCCGCTTCCGGCTGATGAACCGGAGGAGGAAACCGATGACGCGACCCGGGCGATCGACGCTTCGGGGCAGACGGAAGCGGATGAGGAGGAGCTTCAAAGCGCCCTGCAGTCGGAGGGCGAACCGGCTCCCGAACTGAGCCGGGCTGAACTGCGCAGGCTGAAAAAGCAGCAGCAGGAGGGCCTTGAAAAACAGCGCCGCCGCAAACGGGAGGAAAATGCCGCGGAAAACGAAGCCGCGGAGGATACCGTATACCAGCCGGGTGCGGAAGAGACCGGCGAAACGGCCAGCGGCTTTGCGCCCTGCTTTAAAAAGCTTTCCTGGCTCAATTCCGCCGCCGAGATCAGTTCCTGGCGGAAAGCACTGCGGGATCTGGCCGGGCCGTCGATGGGACTGGGCGTGCTGCTGCTCTTTTTGGGAGCGGCGGTGCTGGCGCTGAGTATGCTGGTCGAAATGACCGACCTGGTCAACGGCGGAATCTTCCTCTGGGTCTGTGCCGGGCTGGGGTTGCTGGGCGGTGTGGCCGGATGGAAGGTTTTGGTGAGCGGGATAAAATCCCTGTTCCGTTTTCAGGAAAACCGGGATATCATGCCGGCGGTCCTCTATCTGATGACGATGGTGCAAACGGTCGTTCTGGCCCTCCATCCCGACATGATGGCGAAGCCGGAGGTGCACTGTTACCTGTCGGTCGGGCTGCTGGTCATGGCGTGCAGCTGCTTTAACCGCTGGCTGACCGCGTCCAACGCCCTGCGCAACCTCCGCTTCCTCCACAGCGGCGGCAGCAAGTATTATCTGCATATGGTCCGCGATGGACGGCTGGCGACCGAAATGACCAGAGGCGTCGTGGAAGGGCCGGCCTTTGTGGCGGTCAACCGGCGCACCGAGTCGGTCTCGGATTTTATGAAGCTCTCCCTGTCGGCGGACGAGAGCGACCGGATGTCCCGAAACCTCGCAGGAATCGGGCTGATGGCGTCGCTGCTGGCACTGGGATTTTCGCTGCTGTTTACCTGGGACCTGGCGATGGGGCTGACCCTGATGACGGCGGTCTGCTGCCTCTTTTCGCCGGTGATGGCCCTGTTTCTGCTCTGTTATCCGATGCGGCGGACCGCGCGGTTTATGGAGCGGAGCGGCGGCGTCGTCATCAGTGAGAAGGCACTGACCCGCTACAGCCTTGTAAACGCGGCGGTTCTGGATGCAAAGGACATCTTCCCCCAGGGCTTTGTCACCTTAAATGGCATGAAGACCTTCGGCGACGCGCGGGTGGACGATGTGATTATTCAGGCGGCGTCGATGGTGATCGGTTCCGGGTCGATCCTGACCGGGATTTTTGAAGGGATCATGGGGAAGGAGCGCACCCTGCTGCGCCAGGTGGACGACCGCACCTATGAGGACGGCAAGGGACTGACCGGTTTTATCGGCGGACAGCAGGTTTTCCTCGGCAACCGGGCATTTCTCGAGTCCCGCGGCATCCGGTTTTCGCTGGACGAGCACCAGAAATGGGCGTCGGGCGTGGGATGCGCCTGCGTTTATCTGGCGGTGGCAAGGGAACTGTGCGCGGTCTTTATGATCCGGCTGCACACCTCGGTCCGCTCGGAAGAGGCGGTCCAGATTTTCGCCGACAACGGCATCAGCCTGTCGGTGCGGACGGTGGACAGCTTTCTGACCCCGCGGCTGCTGGGACGGCTTTTCCGGGTCAACCCCGACCGGATCAAGATCCTGCCCAGCCGCCTTTCTCCCTATGTCGACCGGCTGTGCAGCGAAGTGCGGGTCAAACAGGCCGTGGCGGTCAACGACGGCACCATTTCGGGCTTTGCCGGATGCGCCGCCTGTGCCAGAAGGCTTTCGTTCATGCAGGGCTTAAACCAGGTGCTGATGGTCCTTTCGATCGTTTTGGGGCTTCTGATGCTGCTCATGCTCACCCTGCTGGGGTCGCTGTCCAGCGTTTCGCCGCTGGTCATGGCCGGGTACGCCTGCTTCTGGCCGGTGCTGGGCTGGATTTTGCAGAAACTGATACGGATTTAACGGTTCACCGCCTTGCATTTATGGGCAGGGTGGTCAGATTATCGATAAAGTTATTACGCAGATTCTACCCGACTTAATGATAAAAGGTTTGGGGTCCAGCCCTTTTTCCAAAGGGCTGGCGGAGTCCAGAGGCAGCGCCACTGGTCGTCGTAAAGTCCGCAGGACTTTGGAGCAACTGGACGAAATCTCCTATGCGTAGCGCGCTCCGCAAGGGGTTCCGATGTCCTTCGGACATCAACAGTCCAGCGGACTGTTTTTTCAAGAGGGGTTTTGCCGGGATTTTCCGTAGGAAAACGCACG
>CAMAJC010000200.1 GCA_945835425.1 uncultured Clostridia bacterium | reverse complement strand
CGGGGAATCGCGGCGGGATGAGGGCATCCCGCCCTACTGTACACGAAAACGTGCGGGAACGGATTTATCGGATATTTGCCCGGTTCCTTTCGGGGACGACGCTATTCAATCGCGGCGCGACCCGCGCCGCTCCTTCACTCCACTCTTCACTCTTCACTCTCCACACTTATCCAAGCTCTCCACTTCAGGAAAGGTACAATTTATGATTGATAGAATACGAAATGAAAGGAAGAAGCCAGATGCTCACATTAGAATACATGGACAAGACCGGTCATCTGACGGAAGAGCGGATTGCGTCGGCCATAAAAGAATACGCGCCGGTGCTGGAGCGGGTCAAAGCCGGGGAAGGGCTTGACCCGGACGCGACCGGCTGGCTGGACATTGACAAATGGGCAGGAGAGGAGACCCTGGCAAGACTGGAGGAGATAGCAGCGGATGTCCGGCGCAAGTCGGACGCCTTTGTGGTCATCGGGGTCGGCGGCTCCAACAACGCTGCCCGGTCGGTGGTCGAGGCGCTGAAAACAAAAGACGGCACCGAAATCATCTGGGCAGGGAACACCCTTTCCCCGGCGGCCATGAACCGGATGCTGGCGCAGCTGGACGGGAAGGATTTCTGCATCGACTGCATCGCCAAGAACTTTGAGACGCTGGAACCGGGCGCGTCCTTCCGGGTACTGCGGCAGCTGCTCGTGTCCCAGTACGGGAAGGAAGAAGCGAGAAAGCGCATCATCGCCACCGGCACCATCGGCAGCAGTCTCGAAAAGCTCTGTCATGACCACGGCTTCACCTTCATCCCGTTCCCGACCGATATCGGCGGACGGTACACGGCCATGAGCAACGTCGGTCTCCTGCCGATGGCAGTTGCGGGGCTGGATATCCGGGCGCTGGTGAAGGGCGCAAAAGAGATGCGGAAAGAGCTGTACGAAACGTCTGCGGAGGAGAACACCGCCCTGCGTTATGCGGCCATCCGGAACCTGCTCTATGGGGACGGGTACGCGCTGGAGATGCTGTCGTCCTTTGAACCGCAGCTGAAGTGGTTTTACAAATGGTGGATTCAGCTCTTCGCCGAGAGCGAGGGCAAGGACGGCAAGGGCCTGTTCCCGGTGGCGTCGGAGTATTCCGAGGAGCTGCACTCGGTCGGGCAGTTCGTCCAGGACGGAAGACCCCTGATGTTCGAGACCTTCCTCGACGTCACCGAGCAGCAGGAGAGCCTGATTCTCCGGCCGGATGACGTGACCGATTATTTTGATTATCTGAACGGCAAGGACTTCCATGAGGTCAACAAGGCGGCCTTTCTCGCCACCCGCACGGCCCACGCGGACAAGCTTCCCTGCCTGACCCTTTCGGTCCCGCGCATCGATATGGAGACCTTTGGAGAACTGTTTTATTTTTATCAGTTCATGTGCGTAATATCGGGCTGCATCCTCGGCATCAACCCGTTCAATCAGCCGGGTGTAGAGGCGTACAAAGGCTGGATGTTCAGGGCGCTGGGGAAAGAATAAACGGCGCAGCGCGTACCATCTCTATTATCCAGTCTCTGTTATCTACTCTTATATATGTCAAAAATAACAAGGATAGCTGGGTTTCACTTAGGTTAGCTGTTTTCTCCCATCGAATTACGGTAGGGCCGGGCTGCCCTCATCCAGCCGCGGTTCCCCACAAACCATCCGGCAGGGATGCCCGGTATGGAATCTGTACACAGGACGGATAATAGACCTGCAAACACGCGGGCAGAAACGTTTTCATCATTGATTCGCGATATAAACCCGGCGAGCTGAGGGTCGTAATGTCCGCAGGATATTGGAGCCCTACTTATAGACAAGCTAACTCAAGTGAAACCCAGTTATCCTTGCTATTTTAGACATATATAAAGTCGGGAACAGCGGGCGCAGATAATTAGATAACAGAGAATAGATAATATTGATTAGATAATAGTGAAGGAACGCGCCCGGCGCTCATTTCAATCGTGCGCCGACCCGGCGCACACCTTCATTCTTCATTATTCATTCTTCATTATTCACTATTCATTAAATAAAAAAGGGGCCGCCTTTCAGCAGCCCCCATGGTCTCAGGGAATAGTATCATCTGGGAATAATCACGCCGTAGCCGCCGTCGCTTCTGCGGTAGACGACATTGATTTCGCCGGAATCGCCGTTCTGGTAGACGAAGAAGTTGTGGCCCAAAAGGGTCATCTGGGTGATAGCCTCCTCGGTGGTCATCGGGCGAAGCTCGACCTCCTTCTCGCGGACGATTTCATAAGAATATTCATCCGGAATCGCTTCAGCCGGTTCAAAGGCGGACTCCTTAAGCTTCTTCTGGAGCTTGGTCTTATTGCGGCGGATTCTTCTGATGATGGTATCGACAGCGGCGTCCAGGGCGTCCATCTTGTCGACATCGGAGTTTTCGGCACGGTACACCATGCCGCCGGCGCGAATGGTCAGCTCGACCGTCGCCGTATCTTTCTGAGCGGAAACCTTGACTTCTGCCGAAGCGTCGTCGCCGAAGAACTTGTCCAGCTTGGCGAGCCGCGCATCCGCCTTGTCTTTAAAGGCATCGGGCAGGGAAATCTTTCTGGAAATGTAGGTAGTATTCATACTCAGGCCTCCAATCGGTGAAGCAAAGGGCAGCAGCCGCTTCACTCCGGAAACTCTTACTGTTTTTAAGTTTCCGCCTTTAGTATAGCACTTATCTCCATAAAAATCAAGAGAATCTGCACAAATTTAGTATGTATTCATAATCAGTCAACCAAAAATTCGTAGATATGACAAAGCCTATTTTAGTGTGAAGAGTTGAGAGTGGAGAGTGGAGTTATGGTGCGGCGCGGGTCGCGCCGCGATTTGAATAGCGCCGTTCCCGAAAAAGACTAGGCTAATAACTGACAACTCCGTCCCCGCACGATTTAGTGTTTAGTTATTGAATCAAACTACCAGTTATAATACGAGCGGAGAGCTATGCTGTACATTTGCTTTCTGCCGTGCGTGCATGAATCCATTAAAATCATGGCGCGATCCGCGCCATACATTCACTCCACACTTCACTCTCCACTCTCCACACTGAGCGAAGCTCTCCACTCTCCACACTCCACTCTGTATAAAGTTCTTATACGGAAACAACCTCTCCGCCGACAAACACCTTCTCCGGATGCACATAGGGAATAAAGGGGTCGCCGTCGACCAGCAGGAGGTCCGCGTCCTTGCCGGGGGCAAGGGAGCCGACCCGGGGCTCAATCCCGGCAATCCGGGCGGCGTCGATGGTGACAGAGCGCAGCGCCTCGTCCCAGTCCAGCCCCGCTCCCACGGCAACCCCTGCGCAGAGCGGCAGGTACTGAATCGGGATGACCGGATGGTCGGTGCAGAGGGCGCAGGGCACCCCGGCCTTCCGGAGGATGCCGATGCCCGCAGCCGTCTGGTTTTTCAGCTCCGGCTTGGAGCGGTCGGTCAGGAACGGCCCGCAGATGGCCTTGATTCCCTCTTTTTGCAGGATATCGGCCACCAGATGCCCTTCGGTGCAGTGGACAATCACATAGTCGAGGTTAAACTCCTTGCCGATGCGGATGGCGGTGAAGATATCGTCCGCCCGGTGGCAATGGAAAAACGCCTTTTTCTCCCGTTTTAAGACCGGTGCCAGCGCCTCGCAGCGCTTGTCATACTCCGGCTCATCAAAGTCCTCGTCCTGTGCAGCCTTCTCCCGGTCGTCGATGTAGCGCCTGGCTTTCAGGAGCGCTTCCCGGATGATGGAGGCCGTCGCCATGCGGGTCTGGGGAGCGGCGCTCTTTTCGTGGTAGACGGTCTTGGGGTTCTCGCCCAGGGCGAACTTCATGCCGATGTTCTCGACCATGACCATATCATCGACTCTCCGTCCCAGGGTCTTCATGGCCATCCACTGGCCGCCGATGGGGTTGGCGCTGCCGGGACCGGTCAGGACGGTGGTGACGCCTGCCTGCGCCGCTTCGGTAAAGCAGCGGTCCATGGCGTTGACCGCGTCGATTGCCCGGAGGTAAGGGGTGCTGGGGTCGGAGGACTCGTTGCCGTCGTCCCCTTCAAAGCCCAGCCCGTCCTCCCACATGCCGATATGGCAGTGGGCGTCGATAAAGCCGGGGAACAGGTTTTTGCCGCCTGCGTCCAGCGTCTCCTCGCCCGCAGCAGGGCGGTAGTCCGCCATATCCCCGACCTCCGTTATTTTGCCGTCTGCGAAGCGGAGATAGCCGTCTCCGATGGGCGCAGACTCCATCGTATAGATTTTCGCGTGAAGAATAACCATTCTCTTTTCCCTTTCTGTC
>CAMAJC010000199.1 GCA_945835425.1 uncultured Clostridia bacterium | reverse complement strand
AAGATTTTCTCGATGACGTAAGAGCCCATCAGCATACCGGCAATTTCGGTGCCGAGCCCGGTGATCATCGGGATGATGGCGTTGCGGATTTGATGAAACAGCACGATGCGAACGTTGCCAAGGCCCTTTGCCTTGGCGGTTTTCAGGTAGTCCTGCCGGTCGACCTCCAGCATCAGGGTGCGCATACTGCGGGCATGCCCGGCGATGGTGCCCAGAGACAGGCAGATGGTCGGAAGGATGGTGTGCTGAAAGCTCTTCCACTGGGCGACCGGCAGGAGCTTCAGCTTCACCGCCAGAAAATACTGCAAAAGCGCCGCGATGATAAAGGTCGGGACAGCGGTGCAGATAATGACGAAGACGTTGATCGCCGTGTCGGAGGCGTGGCCTCTCCGCTTGGCAGCGAGGATGCCCAGCAGCATCCCCACCGGAACGCCGAAGCAGAGGGCCTGGATCCCCAGCTGCGCCGAGATCGGGAAGGTCGACTGGATGACATAGTTGACGCTCCGTCCGGCGTATTTCAGCGAATAGCCGAAGTCCCCGTGGAGGAGGTTTTTCAGGTAGGTGACATACTGTTCCCAGAGCGGCCGGTCCAGCCCGTAATAGGCCATCATCTTGTCCAGCGTTTCCTGGGTCATCAGCGTCGTAGACGCAAAGGGGTTGCCCGGCAGCAGCCGCAGCAGAAAGAAACAGGCAGTCACGATCAGCCAGATGGTAATGATCGAGATAACAAGCCGCTTTAAGATGTATTTTTTCAGGGAAATCATCTCCTTACAGGCAAAGCGGCACCGCCGTAAAACGGTACCGCTCTGTACAAATCAGCTGTTTACTTATTGACAGTCAGGTAGTTCAGCTCAATGGCGTTGTCGAAAGAGTTGTAGACAAATCCGTCGACGTAATCTGCAACGGCAGCGTTGTTGACGCCGGTCTCGATCGGGATCAGCGGGGCTTCGTCGATCAGGATCTGCTCAGCCTGGGCGTACAGCTCCATTCTCTTTTCGCGGTCAAATTCGGAGGAAGCGGCCTTAACCAGATTGTCGTACTCCTCGTTGCTGAACAGGTTCTTGCCGATGCCGAGAATGTCGTTGACCGAACCGCCGGTGATCCAGTAACGGGCAAAAGAGGAAGGCGTGCTGCCGCCGCCGAGGGAGGTGTAGTAAAGGTCATACTGGTAGTTAATCATCGAACCGATTGCGTCGGGAATGGGCTTGAGTTCGATGGTGATGTTACTAAGACCCAGCACCTGGTTCCACTGGTCGACCAGCGTTTCGGCCATCAGCCGGTAGGTATCGTTTTCAAAGGTCAGGTAAGAAAGTGCGGGCAGCTCGTCGACCGAAGCGTAGCCCAGCTCGTCCAGAGCAGCCTGCAGGTAAGCCTTCGCCTGCTCGGCGTCGCCGGTCATCGGAACGCTCTGAACAGCGTAATCCTCTTCAAAGATGCTGTCGACCGTCTTGCCGGGCATTGCGCCGTAGTTATAGCGGTTGATCGGGATGCCGGCGCGATCGACGGCTCCGACGATTGCTTCCCGGTTGAGGGCATAAGACATGGCCATCCGGAAGTTTTTGTTGGAGAGGAGCGCCGCCTTTTCGGGGTCGTCCTGGCCGTAGGTGTTGAACTGGACCGCCTTGGTGGCCGAGAAGACGTCGGTGACGATGTAGTCGGAGAGGATTTCGAGGTAATCGCCGGGAACGGTCAGGATCGCGTCGACCTCGCCGCCTTCAAACATCGAGACGGAGGTGTTGCCGTCGGTCGCCTGCACCATCGTGACGGTGTCGGTCGGGAACTGCTCAGCGGCGTAAATCCACTGGTCGTTCTTTTCATAGGTCAGGTAGGAGTCGTAGACCCACTCTTTCAGGACGTACGGGCCGGAGGACATATAGTTTTCGGCGGTGCCGCCCAGCGCCTCGCCCTGCGATGCAACAAAGTCTGCGTCCAGCGGGTAAACGGTGATATTGGTGCCGTCAAAGTCGGCGACCGGCGCTTCGAGAGTCAGCTCGAGGGTGTAGTCGTCCAGAGCCTTGATGCCGACGTCCTCAACGCCGCACTCGCCATTGTTATAGGCAGCCGCGTTGACAAAATGATAGGTGTCGATGAGGGTCGCAGCGCTGGCC
Source organism: uncultured Clostridia bacterium (assembly GCA_945835425.1). Classification (GTDB taxonomy): domain Bacteria; phylum Bacillota; class Clostridia; order Oscillospirales; family Ruminococcaceae; genus Faecivivens. The sequence continues at coordinate 2,188 of CAMAJC010000199.1, read as the reverse complement.
GAGCCGTTGTTGGGATCGAGCAGCGCGGTCAGGTAATAGGCAAAATCGGCTGCCGTGATGGGGGTGCCGTCCGCCCAGTTTGTCTCTTTCAGGTGGTAGGTATAAACGGTGTTGGTCTCGTCGACCTCCCAGGTGTCGACGACTTCCGCTTCATAGACGCCGTCATAGGGTCTGAACAGCATCTCCTGGGTCAGGTAGAAAGCGTAGGAGTCGAGGTTGGAGGACGACTGGATCATGTTCAGGGTGTTGGGCTGGGTGGCGATGATGGTGAACTCGGTCGGGCCTTCGGAAACGGGCGCTTCCTCCGAGCTCTCCTCTTTGCTCTCTGCGGTGCTCGCAGCGGACGAGGACGACGGCTGCGAAGACGCGGCAGGCTCGGAAGCATCTGTGTAGGTCCCGCAGGATGCGAGCGACCCTGCCGCCAGAGCAGCGGCCAGAGCCAGTACGGTCAGTTTTTTCATAGGAAAATCCCCCTTGTGTAGTAGTGTCAGTCTGAAACCGGTGCTTGTACGCGACAGCGCTTTACACCGGTAAAATGTCGGAATGATATATTTATCATAACCACTTTCCAACAAACTGTCAAGTTATTTTCGCATAAATCGCAAACTGTGGAAAAATATTTGGAGGAATAGCCATATTTCGCAACAAGTTGTCAGCTTTTTGACGGAATTTTCAATTTCGATTTTCATTTTCAACAAATCGTTGACTTTGCTTTCCCTGTTTGGTATACTGATTTTATGCAGAAAATATATTAAGCAAAGTGCTGAAGCGATAACAGGCTGATGCGCGAACAGAAAGCGGGTACAGGATGAAGAAGATTTTATTGAAAGGCCGGATGATCGACGCCGTTTCGGACGCGGCGATAGAGGACGGCGCCGTACTGATCGAAGGGGACAAAATCCTTTATGCGGGCGAGGCTTCCCTCTGCCCGGAGACCGACGCGGAGGTCATCAGCGCCGGAGAGGGCACGATACTGCCCGGGTTTATCGACGTGCATGCCCATCTCTGCGGGGATGAGGACGCGGGCAGCTTTGCCGGCGGCAAGCTGTTCGGCGACCAGCTGATCGGCGCAGTTTACCAGATCGGACTGCTCCTGGACGCAGGCTTTACCGGCATCCGGGACATGAGCGAAGCGGGGCTTTACCTCTCCCGCGGCGTCGAGCGCGGCGCCATCCGCGGCCCGCGGATCGTTCCCGGCGGCAAGGTGCTCGGCATCACCTCCGGGCATGTCGATTTCGCGCCCGATCTTACCAAGGAGTACATAAACAGCCACGACCACCTGTCGATGCTCTGCGACGGGCCGGACGACTGCGTTAGAGCGGTGCGGGAGCAGTTTCGGATGGGCGCCAAATTCATCAAAATCTGCGCCACCGGCGGCGTCTCCTCTCCCACCGACCGGGTGGATGATGTTCAGTTTTCCCCGGAGGAGCTGCGGGCGATTGTCGGCGAGGCAAAGCGCCACCATTCCTATGTCTGCGCCCACTGCACCGGCTATGAGGGCGCTTATCAGGCGCTGCTGGCCGGGGTCGAGTGCATCGAGCACGGGGTTATGCTGACCCAGCGGGAGATCGACCTGATGGCCGAACGGAACGTGCCGCTGGTCTCGACCCTTTCGGTCTCCCTCGGCGTCGCGAACATCCCGGGACTGCCCGACTGGATGCACGAAAAGGCGCTGCTCTGCGCCGAGAACAACAAAAAGACGATTGCCATGGCCCGCAAGGCCGGTATCCGCATCGCCTTCGGCACCGACTTTTCCAACTCCAAAAACACGCCCTACCTTGAAAACGGCAGGGAATTTGAGGCGATGGTCCGCGGCGGCATGACCCCGATGGAGTCGATTAAGGCCGGGACTATCAACGCAGCTTACGTCATGCGGATGGATGACCAGATCGGTTCGCTGGAGGCCGGGAAGCTGGCGGACGTGGTCATCGTCGACGGCGACCCGCTGTCCGATATCTTCTGCCTGACCCACGCCGACCATGTGAAAATGGTCATCAAGGGCGGTAAAATCGAGAAAAATACCCTATAATTTACCCTGCAAAGAGGCAGCTGCACCCGGCTGTCTCTTTCGGGCTATATAGAAGGGATTTGCGCAGCCTGCAGCAGTCATAGACCGCCGATGACCGGATGTGTACATACGACCGTATTCCAATCCCCTGCACCTGTAGCGGCGACCTGCGGTCGCCAC
>CAMAJC010000198.1 GCA_945835425.1 uncultured Clostridia bacterium | reverse complement strand
GTGCGGCCGGTGATGGAGAGGTCAGGGGTGCCGAACATGAAGTCGGTGTGGGAGAGGGAGGAGTTGACGCCGGCGGCAAGCAGCTGCTCCTGGGTCATCTCCAGACCGCCCTGGACGCACTCGCTCATGCCGTCGCCGAGAGCCAGGTGACAGGAGGCGTTTTCGTCAAAGAGAGTCTTGTAAAAGAGCGTGTTGATGCGGGCGATGGGCGAATCCATTGGGACCAGGGCACATTCGCCGAGGAAATGCATCCCTTCGTCCAGCTGCAGCATCTGGCGCAGGGTCTCGAGTCCGGTTTCCGCGCCGAAGTCGGTGACCCGGCCGTTTTCAAACCGGAACCAGAAGCCGTCGATCAGGCTGCCGTTATAGGAAAGCGGCATCGAGGCGCGGACATAGCCGTTTGTGCGGAGACGATCGGGAGAGGTGAAAATCTCCTCGGTGGGCATGTTGGGGAAGAAATAGACAGGAGAATCGTGCAGGTATCCGCCGCCGCCGATCCAGACGTGGTTTTTCGGCAGGCCGAGGGTGAGGTCGGTACCGGTGGAGGGTGCGGAATAATGCAGGGAATCCAGCTGCAGGGCGTTCAGCTTCTGCACCCGGCGGTCAAAGGAGGCACGGTGGGCTTCCCAGGCGGCAAGGGGATCGTCGGCATCCAGCCGCAGGATCGGGGTGATCAGCTCCCAGAGCTTTTCGATTCCCTCTGCTTCCGGCAGGTCGGGGAACAGGTCCTTCGCCCAGCCTGCATCCGGACAGCCGACGATGCACCACTGGATTTTCCCCGCGTCCATGGCGTCGTAGAACGGACGGCAGGCACTGCGGATGGCGCGGGTGGAGACGGCAATCTTCGCGGGGTCGACGCCGGAAAGGACACGGCAGCTGCCGGAATCGATCTGCAGGACGGCGCCGCCTTTTTCGGCCATGTCGTTGCGTTGGGTAATCTGCCAGGCAGGCGGTGCGGAGAGCTGGTCAGGCGTGAGGTTTTCCAGCCGCAGACGGGTCAGGACCGGGCTGCTCCAGACGACCTCCACTTCGCCGGAACCGGCGGCGTAGCTTTCTGCGGCGACCGCTTCGACCAGGGGTGCGGCGGAAAGCTGGGCGGAAATCTGCACCGGCTGGCCGGGCTGGACGGACAGGCCTGCGCGGACGATCAGGCGGGCATATTTGCGGAGAAGTTCGGGTGTGGGCATAAATAAGCTCCTTTCAGTTGGGAAAAGGGAATGGTTGTAATGAATGAAAAAGTAAGAAAACTCTGATTAAAGGCTTTATCTCGCCGAAAGCGGGGAAAAGCCGAATGAATCAGAAATCGGGGAAAGGGGTGGACTGTCGGGGAAGCTTGCTCTTTTCCTGCTGTTCGGCAGTGAACCGAACATAATCGAGTACCCGTTCGAGCGCCGGCGGTTCCAGCGGCTCCATCGCCTGGATGATGGCGCGGCGCAGGTCGGAGGTGTCGGCACCGGGATCGTGGCCTAAAAGGTAGTCGGTGCTGACGCCGAAATAGTCCGCCATTCTCAGCAGCTTGTCGGGAGACGGGACCTGTTTTCCCTGCTTCCACTGGGTATACAGGCCGCTGGAAAAGCCCAGGTCGCGGGACATCTGGGCGGCAGATACCTTCTTCTCTTTGAGCAGCTGGTTGATGCGGGAGATGATCTGCTGAATCTCATAGGGTTCCATATGGGCCTCCAATCCGCTGTTTGAGCAGAACAATACTGAAGTGAAAATAGAACGATATTAAAAATATTTGGAACAAATTTTTCAAAAGTGGTTGACACAAAAAAATAATGGATATATAATAAAGATATGGGGAACAAATATTTATGCTGTGCGTTCTCATGATGAGCGGCATTTTCCTGTAAATCAAGGGAAAAATGGCGGTTTTATGTTAAACCCTCTTTTATTATACTGGATTTACAGGAAAATGCAATCTTTTTTTGCCCGGAAAGAACGTACATTCAAACAAAAGGAGAATGTGATGAAGAAAAACAGTTTTTCGCTTCTGCTGTATCAGGAAGGACGGCTTCTGGAAAGATGGGACGGGCTGGAGCTGGAAATGGCCAGCCGTATTTACCGGCAGTATTTCCGCGACGCCGATTACGGGGTTATGGTCTACCGGGGTGGTGAGCGGCTGAAATGTCCGGAGGCATGGCGGATTATGGGCGTGTCCTGCGGCAGATGTCTGCCGAAAAAGGTTGGAGATGGACGCGGACGGCCGCAGAAACTTTCGGAGGTGCTGGCATGACGGAACAGGAAAAACGGTTTTTACATATCTACCGGCGGACGCTCGACCCCGGCGAAGCATTTCTCGCTGCGGGCATGGCGGGTGACGACGGGAAAAGCCCGGAACAAAACGGGAAGCTGACCCTGCGCAGGCTGAAAAAACGGCTGCGGGAGCTGGAGGATCGGGAAGCGCAGCTGGACATGCTCTCGGCAGAACGGGTCAAGGCGGAGATCGCCCATATGGCTTTTGACGATATCGGGCGGTATCTGACCTTTTATGAGGGCGAGCACGGGTTTGAGGTGCACGCAAGGCCTTCGGATCAGATCGATACCCGCAATATCGCCGAGGTTTCGGTCGGGACCGGCGGTAAGGTCACGCTCAAGCTGTATTCCAGAGAACGGGCGCTCCTGAAGCTCTGGGAGCTGCTGCAGAAGGAGGACGGCGAGGCTGGCGACAGCGGCATTCTTGAGGCGCTGCGGGCAATGAACCAGGAGCCGGATGGAGAATGAACGGATGGAAAACAGAACAATCGATGGATAAGGCCGTTTGTGGGAAGAGCAGAGCATTTCCTCTGCAAAATGAGGATGTTCGGCTGGAGACAGGCAGTTTGGAATGGGAATGAGGAAGTTTCCTGGCGGCTGCATAAATAAAGGAACCTTTGATTTAATGGTTTTTCCCCGCCGCAGGCGGGGAAAAACCGCACGAGCATGCCTCTGAAAAAGAGAAAAGCCGATTAAATCGGAGCTTCCTAAACAAAAAACGGAGGGGATAGCGGTTGCGGAAGATCACGGGCTTCAGCCCGAAACAGAAAAGGGTCCTCAGCTGGTGGGCCGATGAGGAAGAACGGAAAAAGTACGACGCGGTGATCTGCGATGGCGCGGTCCGGTCGGGGAAAACGACGGCGGTGAGCGTGTCCTTCGTTCTGTGGGCGATGGAGTGCTTTCAGGACGTGAACTTCGCGGTCTGCGGCAAAACGGTCGGCGCTGTAAGGCGCAATGTGATCGGGCCGCTGCGGAAGGAGATCGGCGGGCTGTACCGGGTCAGCGTCAGCGGCAACCTGATGACCCTCAGCCGCGGCAAACGGAAAAACCGATTCTACCTTTTCGGCGGCAAGGACGAGGGAAGTGCGGCACTGATTCAGGGGATGACGCTGGGCGGCGTGCTGCTGGACGAAGCGGCGCTGATGCCGAGAAGCTTCGTCGAACAGGCGATGGCGCGGTGCTCGGAGGAGGGCGCGAAGGTTTGGATGTCCCTCAATCCCGAGGGCCCGAGCCACTGGCTGTACACCGAATGGATTCAAAAGGCGAAAGAAAAAAGGGCGCTCCGGCTCCACTTTACAATGGAGGACAATCCGTCGCTGTCGGAGGAGGTCAAGGCGCGCTACAGAGGAATGTACTCCGGGGTGTTCTATAGGCGGTATGTGCTCGGAGAATGGGCGATGGCGGATGGGCTGGTCTATCCGATGTTCGACCCGGCAAGGCATGTGCGGAAGACTATGCCGGAAAAATGCGGACGGTATGTCATTTCGGTCGATTACGGGACAATGAATCCGTTCTCCGCCGGGCTTTGGGGCGAAAAGGACGGGAAATGGTACCGCATCCGGGAGTTTTACCACAACGGCAGAGAAAATGGGCCGATGACCGATGAGGAGTATTACCGTGCTATCGTGAAGCTTGCAGGGAAGCGGCCGGTTCGGCAGATCGTTATCGACCCGTCGGCGGCAAGCTTTATCCAGTGTATCCGCAGTCATGGGCAGTTCAGTGTCCGGAAAGCTAAAAACGGGGTTGTCGCCGGGATTCAGCATGTGGCGCAGATGCTAAATGAGGAGAAAATTTTCTTCTCGGAACAGTGCCGGGATACGATCCGGGAATTTTCTCTCTATGTCTGGGAGAAAAACGGTGCTAAGGATCAGCCGGTTAAGGAAAATGACCATGCGATGGATGATGTGCGGTATTTCGTCGAGACGGTCGTCTTTGGCGGAAACGGGCTGTCGTTTTAGCGAATAAAACTGGTCTGCGAAGGCGCAGAAGCTGACGTTTTTCACTGGTTGACGGGGATGATGACAAAAGGTTTGGGGTCCAGCCCTTTTGCGGTCACGGACCGCTTTTATTCGCC
>CAMAJC010000197.1 GCA_945835425.1 uncultured Clostridia bacterium | reverse complement strand
CACAAATATTTCCGCTGCCCCAAATGCCATCAGATGGTGCGCGTCCCGAAGAACAAGGGCAAGGTCCGGATTATCTGCCCCAAGTGCAAGGAGGAATTTATCCGCTCCACCGGCAAGTCCCCTGCCCAGCGGGCTAAAGAGGAACAGCAAAAGGAGCAGAAGAAGGCCCAGAAAGCCGCTAAATCCCAAAAGAGTGCCAAGAAATAAGAAAATGCCTGCCGTGAAGCCGGAGTATGGTTTTGCGGCAGGCGTTTTTTGTGTATACAGAACGCTTTGTTTATTGTAAGAATAAACTTTATTTATTCACGAAATAAATTTCCTTTTATAGAAGATATATAAAAAAGCACATAGGGGTATCACTAATTTACATTTGTACGGCAACGTTTCCGGTGCTATAATGCCTTTTGTAAGGATAATCCGGCGAATATATACCGCCGAAGGATAACACAATTTATCCGGCTGGAATAACCGGAAGAAAGGCAATGGAGGCATAATTTATGGGACGTTTTACTTTACCGCGCGATCTGTATCATGGCAAGGGCGCTTTGGAAAATCTGAAGACCCTGAAGGGTGAAAGAGCAATTGTTGTTGTCGGCGGCGGTTCGATGAGAAGATTCGGCTTCCTCGACCGTGCGGTCGGTTATCTGAAGGAAGCAGGTATGGAGGTACGGCTGTTTGAAAACGTTGAACCCGACCCTTCTGTCGAGACAGTTATGAAGGGCGCAGCGGCAATGACCGAGTTCCAGCCGGACTGGATCGTCGCCATGGGCGGCGGTTCCCCTATCGACGCGGCAAAGGCTATGTGGGCTTTTTATGAATACCCCGGCACGACCTTTGAGGACCTGATCACGCCGTTCAGCTTCCCCACCCTGCGCACCAAGGCGCATTTCTGCGCGATTCCCTCTACCTCCGGCACTGCGACGGAAGTCACCGCCTTCTCGGTCATCACCGACTACCATAAGGGTATCAAATATCCACTGGCAGATTTCAACATCACTCCGGACGTAGCCATCGTCGACCCCGATCTGGCGGAGACCATGCCGAAGAAACTGACCGCGCACACGGGTATGGACGCCATGACCCATGCGATTGAGGCCTATGTTTCGACCCTGCACTGCGAATATACCGACGCATTGGCTCTCCACGCCATTGAGATGATCCACCGCGACCTGATCCCCTCCTATGAAGGCGATATGGCAGCCAGAGACCGGATGCACGACGCACAGTGCATGGCCGGTATGGCATTCTCCAACGCCCTGCTCGGTATCGTTCATTCGATGGCCCACAAGACCGGCGCCGCTTACGAAAACGGCCATATCATCCACGGCGCAGCCAACGCCATGTACCTGCCCAAGGTCATCAAATATAATGCCAAAAATCCGGAGGCTGCCCGGCGTTATGCGCAGATCGCCCGCTTTATCAAACTGCCCGGCGAAACGGACGAAGAACTAGTTGACGCCCTGATTGCGGAGCTGCGCGGCATGAACGACGCGCTGCATATCCCGCAGTGCATCAAGGATTACGGTCAGGGCGGCGAGATCGCGGTCAATGCCGGTATCGTCCCGGCTGATGAGTTCCGCAGCAAGCTTCCCGAAGTCGCCAAAAACGCCATCGCGGACGCCTGCACCGGTTCCAACCCCAGACAGCCTTCGCAGGAGGAAATGGAAAAGCTGCTCAAGTGCTGCTACTATGACATTGAGGTGGATTTCTGATACAGATGCTTCCTGTCCCGGCAGATATTTGCCGGGACATTTTGCATGTTAAACGCAGTTTCCTTTCATTTTTGCCCGGTAGCGGCCCGATAGGCGACGAATATTTCCGGCCAAACTGCCGGATTTTTGTACTATTATCTAAACTTGCGTTTTCGGGGGTTTTTGGAAGGGAAAGTTTGTGCTTTTCGTGTTGCAAAGTGATAAAATCTTTGTTATAATATGCAGGAGAACCTGTGCGGAGTCTGCGTTTCTCCGGCAGGCGTGCAATCAGATAAAGGAAAGGGAGATCCGATATGTATAAAATCGTACGGAAACAGTCTTTGAACCCGACTGTTACCCGGATGGAAATTGAAGCGCCGCTGATCGCGAAAAAGGCGAAACCCGGCCAGTTTATCATCCTGCGTGTCGACGAGGACGGCGAGCGCATCCCTCTGACCGTTGCGGGCTATGACCGTAAGGCCGGTACGGTCACGATCATTTTCCAGATCGTCGGTGCGACCACCGAAAAACTGAACCATAAAAACGAAGGCGAATATATCCAGGACTTTGTCGGTCCGCTGGGCGTCCCCTCCAAGGTCGAAGGACTGAAAAAGGTCTGCGTCATCGGCGGCGGCGTCGGCTGCGCGATTGCTCTGCCGATTGCCCAGGAGCTTCATGCGCTGGGCGCGGAAGTCACCTCTATCGTCGGTTTCCGAAACAAAGACCTCGTGATCCTTGAGGACGAATTCAAGGCCTGCTCCGACCACTTCTCGATGATGACCGACGACGGCTCCTACGGTGAAAAGGGCAATGTCACCGCTCCGCTGAAAGCCCTGCTGGAGAGCGGCGAACGGTTTGACGAGGTTATCGCCATCGGTCCGCTGATCATGATGAAGTTTGTCTGCCTGACCACCAAGGAATACGGCCAGAAGACCACCGTTTCGATGAACCCGATCATGGTCGACGGCACCGGCATGTGCGGCGGCTGCCGTCTGAGCGTCGGCGGCAAGACCAAGTTTGCCTGCGTCGACGGCCCCGACTTTGACGGCCATGAGGTTGATTTCGACGAGGCCATGAGCCGCGCCCGCAGCTACGCTCCTTTCGAGCGCCACGCTTATGAAGAAGCCTGCAACCTGTTCAAAAAGGAGGTTCAGTAATCATGCCGAATATGAGAGCGACGAAGAATCCCATGCCTTCGCAGGATCCGAACGTCAGAAATAAAAACTTTAAGGAAGTCACCCTGGGCTATACCGCGGAAATGGCAGTCGACGAGGCGCAGAGATGCCTCCACTGCAAGAACAAACCCTGCGTTTCCGGCTGCCCGGTTAATATCCATATCCCCGATTTTATCGCCAAAGTCGCAGAGGGCGATTTTGAGGGCGCTTATGAAATCATCAGCCAGTCCTCCTCCCTGCCCGCTGTCTGCGGCAGAGTATGTCCCCAGGAAAGCCAGTGCGAGGGCAAATGCGTCCGCGGCATCAAGGGCGAGCCGGTTGCCATCGGCCGTCTCGAAAGATTTGTCGCCGATTACCACAACGCCAATGCAACCGAGGCTGCAAAGCCTGTTCCCTCCAACGGCCATAAGGTCGCGATCATCGGCTCCGGTCCTGCAGGTCTGACCTGTGCAGGCGACCTCGCGAAGCTGGGCTATGACGTCACCATCTACGAAGCCCTCCATCTGGCCGGCGGCGTACTGGTCTACGGCATCCCCGAATTCCGTCTGCCCAAGGCCATTGTCCAGAAGGAAGTCGACAACCTCAAAGCCCTCGGCGTCAAGGTCGAGACCAACATGGTCATCGGCCGCGTCCTGACCATCGAGGAGCTGAAAGAGGAATATGGCTATGAGGCGATCTTCCTCGGCACCGGCGCCGGTCTGCCGCGGTTTATGAACATCCCCGGCGAGAACCTCAAGGGCGTTTACTCCGCCAACGAATTCCTCACCAGAAGCAACCTCATGAAGGCCTATAAAGACGACTCCACCACCCCGATCCAGCACGCCAAAAATGTCGCCGTTGTCGGCGGCGGCAACGTCGCCATGGACGCGGCCAGAACCGCCAAGAGACTGGGCGCGGAGAACGTCTATATCGTCTACCGCCGCGGCATGGAAGAGCTTCCTGCCCGTAAGGAAGAGGTCGAGCACGCAGAGGAAGAGGGCATCATCTTCAAGACCCTCACCAATCCTGTTGAAATTCTCGCCACCGACGTCACCGATCCCCGCGATCCGGACTTTGGCTGGGTCAAAGGCCTGCGCTGCGTCGAGATGGAGCTGGGCGAACCGGATGCATCCGGCAGACGCCGCCCGATTGTCAAGGAAGGCAGCGAATTTGAGCTGGAGATGGACTGTGTCATCATGGCGCTGGGCACCTCTCCCAACCCGCTGATCAAGTCGACCACGCCCGGCCTTGAGACAAAGAAGTGGGGCGAAATCCTCGCGGACGACAACGGCCAGACCTCGATGGAAGGCGTATTTGCAGGCGGCGACGCTGTCACCGGCGCTGCGACCGTTATCCTCGCCATGGGCGCAGGCAAAACTGCCGCTGCGGCGATGGACGCTTATATTCAGGGCAAAAACGCCTGAAATCAGGAAACCTCTGATTTAATGTTTAATGGCTTTTCCCCACCTTTGGCGGGGAAAAGCCGCTGGGATACGCCTCCGAAAAGGCACA
>CAMAJC010000196.1 GCA_945835425.1 uncultured Clostridia bacterium | reverse complement strand
ATTTATGCGGCTTTTTCCCCGCCTTCGGCGGGGAAAAAGCATTTAATCAGAGGTTCCATAGCGCTTTATTATAAAACGGTAGGGCTGGCTGCCCTCAGCCAGCCGCTGGGAAAGTACCTTTTCCTATTTTTTGACAAGTTTTCCCGGTGTATCGCCCAAAACGGGGCAGGTATCCGCAGATGACGAAAGTATAGGAATCTGCCGATTTTTTCAATGCCGCGGCGGGATGAGGGCATCATTCCGGCAGATATTGGAACTCCACCAATTATTGTCAGCGTTCTATTTTAAAACGGTAGGGCTGGCTGCCCTCAGCCAGCCGCTGGGAAAGTACCTTTTCCTATTTTTTGACAAGTTTTCCCGGTGTATCGCCCAAAACGGGGCAGGTATCCGCAGATGACGAAAGTATAGGAATCTGCCGATTTTTTCAATGCCGCGGCGGGATGAGGGCATCCCGCCCTACATACAAATCCCGCAGCGTATCAAAAAGCCTTATACCTTTTCCAGCTTGGCAAAATTGGCCATGATCTTTTTGGTGCCGACCTTGTCAAAGGCGACCTCGACCAGCGAGTCGCTGCCCATCGGCCGGATGGAGACGACCATCCCTTCGCCGAAGGTCTTGTGCCGGACGCGGCTGCCGACCGCGTAGTCGATCACGGCGGCCTGGGTCTTGGGCTTACTTCCCACCAGAGTGGTCGCTTTCGGGACCGGCGTCGTCAGGCCGCCTTCCCGTTTGGCCTGCAGCCTTGCCTGATAAGCTTCCCGTCTGGCGGCGGTGGTGTCCACCAGCTCCAGCTTGTCATCGGGGATCTCCGCTGCAAAGCGGGAAAGCCGGTTGCGGTTGGTGGTACCGAAGACCATCCGTTCATAGGCATGGGAGATGTAGAGCTTTTTCTTGGCGCGGGTGATGGCGACATAAGCAAGCCGCCGCTCCTCCTCCAGCTCCTCCGGCTCGTAGATCGAGCGGACCGACGGGAACACCCCGTCCTCCATGCCCGGCAGGAAGACCACCGGGAATTCCAGTCCTTTGGAGGAATGCATCGTCATCATCAGCACCGCGTCGTCCTGTTCGTTCATATCATCGAGGTCGGTATAGAGGGCGATCTCCTCAAGGAAGCCGTCCAGCGTCCCCTCGGGATTTTCCTGTTCATATTTCATCATCGTCGATTTCAGCTCGCCGATGTTTTCCATCCGGGTCTGGCCCTCGTCGCCCTGGGCTTTGAGCATCGCCGTATAGCCGGTGTCCTCCATGATCTGATCCAGCAGCACGTCCAGCCCTTCGTTCAGAGCCGTGTCCCGGAACTTCTCGATCATGGCGGCAAAGTTCATCAGCACCAGCGCTTTCTTCGACAGCGCGCCGTACTGATCCGCATGGCGCAGCACCTCAAATACCGGCACCTCAGCCTGGGACGCGATCTCCATGACCGCTGCGACCGTCGCGTCGCCGATGGCCCGCTTCGGTTCGTTGATAATGCGGGAAAGGCGGACGGTGTCGGAAGGGTTGACGATGATCGACAGGTAAGCGACCATGTCCTTGACTTCCTTGCGCTCGAAGAACTTCAGCCCGCCGAACAGCCGGTAAGGGATGCCGGCCTTGATGAAATACTGCTCGATGACGGAAGACTGGGCGTTCATCCGGTAGAGGACCGCGTGGTCGCCGTACCGCATACCGTTTGCGACATTTTCTTCGATGGTGTCGGCGATAAACTTGGCCTCTTCCCGCTCGTTTTGGACCTTTTCGAGGCGAATTTTATCGCCTGCGCCGTTGTCGGTCCAGAGGTTTTTGCCTTTGCGGCCGATATTGTGACGGATAACCTCGTTGGCGGCGTCCAGAATCGTCTGGGTGGAGCGGTAGTTCTGCTCCAGACGGATGACGGTGGTGTTTTTGAACTGGTTTTCAAAGGAGAGGATGTTTTCAATGGTCGCGCCGCGGAATTTATAGATACTCTGGTCGTCGTCGCCGACTACGCAGAGGTTTTGGTACTTGGCAGCCAGAAGGCTTACCAGCACATATTGGGCATGGTTGGTGTCCTGATACTCGTCGACCATCAAGTACCGCCAGCGGTTCTGGTAATATTCCAGCACCTCCGGGCATTTCCGGAACAGCTCGACCGTCTTGACGATAATATCGTCAAAATCGAGAGCGTTTGCCGCCCGCATCCGTCTGGCGTAGTTTTCGTAGATCTTGCCGATCTGCTGCTTGCGGAAATCATTGCCCGCCAGTTCCTGGTATTCCTGCGGGCCGCGCAGCTCGTCCTTTGCCCGGCTGATCTCGCCGAGGATGGCCTTGGGCTTGAACATCTTGTCGTCGATCTTCAGCTCGCTCATGGCGTCCTTGATGACCCGCACCGCGTCGTCGGTATCGTAGATCGCAAAGGAACGGGTGAAGGCCGCGTCCATCTTTTCGATATCCCGGCGCAGAATCCGCACGCAGCAGGAATGGAAGGTGCTGGCCTGAATATCGTCCGCTTCTTCCCCGAGCATCCGGGAGAGCCGCTCCCGCAGCTCTTTGGCGGCCTTGTTGGTAAAGGTGATGGCCAAAATGTTCCAGGGCCGCACCGGGTAGACCCCGAAAATTTCCGCCAGCTCATCGTCAGAAAGATCGACTTCTCCATCAATATAGCCCTTGAGTGCAAGGCAGTGGTCCTCGGTCAGGTCGGACGGGATATAAGCGCTCCCGTAAGCGTCGCCGAACTTGACCATCCCGGCGATGCGGTTGATGACAACGGTGGTCTTTCCGCTGCCTGCGCCCGCGAGGATCAAGAGAGGTCCCTGCACCTGAAAGACGGCCTCGCGCTGCTCCGGGTTCATATGTGCAAAACGCTTTTCCATCGCCGCCTGGCGAAGGGCGATAAAATCAAAATTTTCCATGAAATGCAACTCCTGAAAAGGTTCTTTTCTATTTACTATACGCTTCATATTTTACCATACCTGGGGTAGAATTTCAATCCTGAACCAATATTTTGTCTGGTCTTCACAGGCAAATATTGCGCTCTCCCGGCCGGTTCCGCTCTATTTCCCGCCGCCATTGCCAAACGGGATTTCATGTGGTACAATAGCAGTAAGGCAGAGTAATATTTAAACTTTCTGTAAACTTATCGGAAATCCTGTCACAAACCGCTTAAAAAGGCGTTTATATATATTATAAGGGAAATTATGTCTGTTAGGGACGGTGCAGTTTGTTGAAAAAGGTCTAATGGAAAAAATGCAACGATTATTTGCTTGTAGCGGCGGTCTATGACCGCCACCAAATTCGCACGAATACATAGACCTTTCCACAAAAACATGTAGAAAACGGGTGTTTGACTGTTATCGGTGGCGACCGCAGGTCGCCGCTACGTTCCAAAAACAAAACCTGGATTTGCAACATAAGTTTTTTCGACAGCCTGTGCCGTCCATCGGGGACGGAAGTTTTGGGGAACATATTTTTCGCAGGGGAAAAAGCGGGCGGATAAAAAAATTTGGAAGGCCTGCAACCTTTTTCCAATGTGATGTGTATTGATTATGAAAGGAGAGGGAGCATGAGCGGGGTTTCATTGCGCGCGAATGAAACACTGGAAGCAACCCTGGACCAGTATGGCGATATGATTGTGCGTCTGGCGTTTTCCTGTCTCAAAAGCCGGGAGGACGCCGAGGACGTTTTGCAGGACGTGATGCTCAAAATGCTGGAGGTCCGCCCGGAATTTGAAAGCGGCGAGCACGAAAAAGCCTGGCTCATCCGGGTGACGATCAACGTCTGCCGCAACCGGCTGCGTTCGCCCTGGCGGCGGCACCGCGAGCTGGACGAGGCCCTTTCGGAGACCGCCGCGGACAGCCAGTGGGACAGCATCCTGCAGGAAGAATCGGGGGTCATGGCGGCCGTTTTGGAGCTGCCGGAAAAATATCGGGAAGTTATCCATTTGTTTTATTACGAAGATTACAGTATCACACAGATCAGCCGCATCCTACATAAGAAGGAATCGACCGTCCGCTCCCTGCTTTACCGGGCGCGGAGCATGCTGAAAGAAACATTGAAGGAAGGTTTGGAACTTGACTGATAACTCTGAGCATCTGGAGACAAACGCAGCTGCAAACAGTGAGCAGGAGCGTTTTTCCGAGGCGTACAGACGCGCCATGGATGGAGTTACGATGTCTCCGCAGCTGCGGGAGCGTGTGCTCCGTCTGCAAAATAAAAAGCCCGAACCGGTAATCCTTCGGGTCATGCGGCCTGTCGCCTGTGCGGCGGCCTGCCTTGTCGTGGTTTTCGCCGCGAGAAGCTGGATCAAAACAGAACAATTTTCGATGGACACCGCCGCGACGACCGAAGCAGCCGCACGGTCGGTCTCGTCCGAAGCGGTAGCCAGCAGCGCCTATGCCGATTATGCCCCGGAGACGGC
>CAMAJC010000195.1 GCA_945835425.1 uncultured Clostridia bacterium | reverse complement strand
AAACAGCGAGCCGCAGCAAATCATCAGCCCGTCCTCTTCCCCGGCCTTTTTCATCCCATAGTCAAGCCCTTCCCGCCAGTCATCAAAAGCCGTAATATCCCCGCAGTAAGGCGCTGCGGCAGCAGCGATTTCCTCAGCCTGTGCCGTCCGGGGATAATCAACCGTCACCGTGACCATCCGGTCGCAGACAGGCGCAATGACCGCCAGCGCATCAGCAAAGTCCTTGTCCCGCATCATCCCGACGACTGCCGTCAGCTTCCTGTCCCCTTTCAGCGGCAATATACTGTCCCGGAGCGCGGTCATGCCGTGGACATTGTGGGCGCCGTCCAGCAGCACGGTCGGATTTTTATGCACAGCCTCCAGCCGCACGGGAAAATGAACATACAAAAGCCCTTCCCGGACAGCCCTTTCCGGAATCCCCAGAATCTGTGCGCCGGTGATGGCGGTGACGGCGTTTTTGACCTGATACCGGCCGATGAGCGGCAGGGTGTACGATGTGCCGCCGTAGGTGAAAGCGGTGCCGGTAAAGTCCTCCGACTGAATCGAAAGGGTCGCCAAACTGGGCACGGTCAGGGTCGAGCCGGTCTCGGCGCAGCGCTCCATGATGACTGCGGCCGCGCGTTCATCCTGCTCCGGGTAAAGGACGGCGGGATTTCCCTTGATGATGCCGCTCTTATCCCGGGCGATCTCCTCGATGGTGCTGCCGAGGATGGCGGTGTGGTCAAGGCCAATGCCCATAATGACCGACAGTCTGGGCGCCGGGATGCAGTTTGTCGCGTCGTGGAACCCGCCGATGCCGACCTCCAGGACGACTATATCGCACCGCTGCTCCCAAAACCACAGCATCCCGATTGCCGTCACGGTCATAAACTCATTGACCGGGCAGCCCTCCTGCTCCATTGCTTCAACAGCCGGGCGGACCTTGCCGGTCAGCCGCGCGAGGTCGCTTTCCGGAATCATTTCGCCGTTTATCTGCATCCGCTCCCGGAACTCGAGGATATAGGGCGAGATGAACAGCCCGGTTTTCTGTCCGGACGCCCGCAGCATCCCGGCCAGCATCGCCGACACCGAGCCTTTGCCGTTGGTGCCGGTCACATGGACAAAGGAGAGTTCCCGCTCCGGGTGGCCGAGCTTTCCCAGCAGCTGCTCCATCCGGTCGGACGCGCGCTCCGGGGTAAACCGCGGCCGGGTGTGGATATATTCCAGCGCTTCCTGATAGGTCATATGTTTCTTCCTCTCTGTGGTTGGTTGATATGGGTATATGCACCCTTTTTCTATCCCAGTATACCACAAAACCGGGCAAATGTCCGTATAAATATGCCAAAAACAGGCAAGATTATTTGTGAAAAGCGTTAGGTTCTTTTTTCGTCCGCGCCCTTTACAAAGCGGAGCAGGAATGATATAATATTTTTTGAATAATTCCAAGAAGCCCGCGCCTGTATCTGCGGACAGGCCGGAAGAAAGCCCACGGAGGTGCTGAAAATGGATAATACTGTACTTTTTGATCTTTCCTACGGGGTTTATGCCGTGACGACCTGGGACGAAGGCCGCGCGGTCGGCTGCATCGCCAACAGCGCCATGCAGATCACGGCGGAACCGATGACCATCGCGGTCAGCGTCAATAAAAACAACTATACCCACGACGCGATTCTAAGGATGGAGAAATTCGCCCTCTCGATTCTGTCAGAGAAGAGCGACCCGGCCATTATCGGCTCGTTCGGTTTCCGCAGCGCAGCGGAGCCGTCGGTCGAGAAGTTTGAGAATGTGGGGCAGAAGATTGTTTCTTACCTGCCGGCGGTCGCGGACAGCTGCGGCTGCATCATCCTCCAGCTGAAAAAGACCTTTGACTGCGGCACCCACACGATTTTCTGGGGCGAAGTGGTCGACGCCGAGCGGTTCTCCAAGGAGCCGCCCATGACCTACTCCTACTACCACAAGGTCATCAAGGGCAAGAGCCCCAAAAATGCGCCTACCTATCAGGAAGAGCAGCCTGCCGCCGAAACCGGCGCGAAATACGTCTGCTCGGTCTGTGGCTATGTTTACGACGGAGAGACTCCCTTCGAGGAGCTTCCGGAGGACTATGTCTGCCCGATCTGCGGCGTAGGCAAGGATATGTTCGAGAGAAAGGAGGAAGAAAAAGTGGAAGCGAAATATGTTTGCTCTGTATGCGGTTATGTTTATGACGGTGATGTTCCGTTCGAGGAACTGCCCGACGATTACGTCTGCCCTCTGTGCGGCGTAGGCAAGGACATGTTTGAAAAAGAATAATGTCAGACCCGGCTTCTTCATCGGAGCCGGGTTTTGTATTTTAATGAAGAATGAATAGTGAATAATGAATAATTGCGGTACGGCGCGGTTCGCGCCGTGATTGAATAGGTGTACGCACGCTCAAACGCTGGCAATCATACAGACATTGTGCGACGCTCCTTTAAGGAAGTTCTTATTTAATCGACTTTTCTCTTTTTCAGAGCCATTAAATCAGAGGTTCCTTAACCAAACCTCCGAAAAGCATCCGCTAACCTGCGGGAACGGCGCTATTCAATCGTGCCGCGACCCGCGGCACACCGGGGTTTTCATTATTCATTCTTCATTATTCACTATTCATTCACTAAAAAACGCCGGGCATACGCCCGGCAGTTTTTATCTGGCTTCGCTTTTGATTTTGATGGTTTTCCATTTGCCGCTCTGGTAGCGGAAGAGGACGAGCATCGAACGGAGCAGCTGGTCGAGCGCCAGGGCAATCCATGCGCCGTAAAGGCCGAGGTCGGTCAGGTTGACCAGCAGCAGGGCGACGGTCGGACGAACCAGCAGGACGGTGATAAAGGTGATGACCGCCGTTGCGCGGGTATCGCCTGCACCGCGCAGGCCGCCTGCGATGATGAACTGGGAGGTCTGGAGCGGCTGGAGGGCTGCGACGAAAAGCATAATCCGTCCGCCCATCCGGACGATATCCGGGTCGGTATTGTACAGCGAGACGATCGAGCTGCCGAAGAAGGCGAAGATCAGGCCGAGGATGATGGCGAGAATCATGCCGATGCGGCGGGTGCGCGAGCAGTACGCCTGGGCCATGTCGGTGCGCCTGCGGCCGAGGGACTGGCCCATCAGGGTGGTCGCCGAGACTGCGAACGCCTGGCCGGTCATGAAGGAGAGCGCCTGAATATTCATGCAGACGTTATGGGTCGCATACGGGATGGTGCCGAGAGAGGCGACGGTCTTGGTGAAAATAATCATACCGGCGCGCATCAGCAGCTGTTCGATGGCCGCCGGGATGCCGATGTTTAAAAGGTTCCCGAGGGTCTCCTTGTCCGGCATGAAGCCCAGCTTCAGTTCCAGTTTCAAAAAGCCGTTGCCGCGCAGGATAATGACGGTCGAGATGACGAAAGCGACCAGCTGGCCGATGACGGTTGCGAGGGAGGCGCCTGCGACGTCCATCTGGGGCATACCGAGGTGGCCGTAAATCAGCACCCAGTTAAAGAAAACGTTGACGACGTTGGCGATGAGGTTATAAAACATACTGGACCGGGAGTCGCCGACGCCGCGCAAGGACGCCGTTATGGTACTGGTCAGGGCTACGGGCATGAAACCGGCCATCTGAATCCGGAGGTACTGGGTCGCCCAGACGGTGACGTGTTCTTCGGTGGAGCCCATGAAAATGACCATCGGCCGGGCAAAAACAAAGCCCAGCACCGACAGGATCAGGGACGCGAAAAAGGTGAACATTAAGCCCTGCCGGACGACAAGGTTTGCCTTTTGCTTGTCGCCGATGCCCTTATACCGGGCGACGAGCGCCGTCACGCCGGTGTTCATGGCCATAAATGCGGTCATCAGCAGGAATTTCGGCTGGGTGGTCAGGCCGACGGCCGAGAGAGCCTGTGCGCCCAGTTCCGGGTTCGCCGTGCCGCCGATCGAGCCGACCATCATCATGTCGACCATCGAGGCGAGCTGGGTCAGAATAAGTTCGACAAAGCTCGGCCAGGCGATGCGGATAATGTCGCCGTAAAGTTCCTTCGAGTGCACGCCTTCGGGCAGTGTTTTCACGACCTTGAGGTCTTTGCCCATCATGCTCTCGTCGCCCATGGGCAGGCGGTCGAGGGTCGTCCGCAGGCGGCTGCTGGATACTGTTTCTGCCATTGTTTTGCGCTGACATCGCTGTCAGCTGTTCCCTTCTTTCTTCAGTCGATACGCTCCGGCCGGACGGAACTAATTCCTGCATCCGGTCGGCTCCGGCTGTTACGCAGTCGGACAAACTAATTTCATAACTTCTTTATTATACTACCTTCCCAAACTTTTGTCCAGAATACCGGGCGGCACCGGCCAAAAATCGGGATATCCTACAACAAAACCGGGAAAAATTTGTCGGAAAGATGTAGAGAAGGGAAT
>CAMAJC010000194.1 GCA_945835425.1 uncultured Clostridia bacterium | reverse complement strand
TTCGGTTTATTATTACGGCGTCTATCAGGGCCGTATCTGGGGCTTTTACACCAACCCCAACGCCGCGAGCTTCTTCACCGTCATCAACCTGATGCTGACGGTCGTATCGCTGATTATCCAGAAGGAAAACCTTCCCAAAACGTGGAAATGGTTTTACCTGATCAACAATATCGTTCAGCTGCTGATCCTGTTCCTCTGCAACTCCCGTACCAGTATCTTCACCATCTGCTTCTATATTGTCGTGCTGGTGGTGCTGATGACCCTGCCGGACATCATCTGGTGCAAGGATAAGCCGCAGCGGAAGAAAAAGATCGGCCAGACGGTGTTTGTGTCGGTTGCGGTGCCGCTGGCGCTGCTGGGTACCCACACCTACGCTCTGGACATCCTGCCGAAGTTCGTCCTGACGACCTCTCTTTCCGAGCAGCTCAACGAGACGCTGGAAGAGGTGACTCACACCAGTTCCGATGCGGCGATTACCGCCGGAGATGTGGAGCTGGAGCGCGAGGACTACGGCACCCAGTTCGGCGGCCGTTATTACCTCTGGCAGGCTGGCATCGAGATGATTAAGGACAATCCCGCGTTCGGCGTCGGCAGCGATAACGTGCCGATTGAGGCCTACCGCTATGCAGCCCGCTATTTCACGGCTTTTGGCGAGGATATTTATCTGCCGGGTGTTTCCGGCGGCCTGCACAACCTCTTCTTCCAGATCACGGCTGCGTCGGGCTTTGTGGGACTGGCGGTGTTCCTGATTTTCGGCATACTGGTTTTGCAGCGGGTCATCCGGTATTATATCTGGATGATTAAAAACCACCGCTTTAATCCGCTGGTGGTTTCCTGCATCTGCGTCGTGCTGATTATCCTGCTGCGGACGATGACCGACACCGGCATCATCTACGGCATCTATTATCTCGGCGTCGTTTTCTGGACCTATATGAGCGCCATGGTCTATTTCATGGACAGCGAATTTACGGTCGGCAGAAAACCGCTGTTCGCCGCGATTCATGATCGGATTTTCGTCCGGAAAGGCACTGCGCCCATCCGGGAACGGAAACGGAAAAAGAAAGAAAAAACCGAAAAGGAACTGGCCGTCAAGCAGGCTGCCGCCGGTTTCGGTGATTAAGGAAATGCCCTGCCTGCATGACAGGCAGGGCATTTGTTCCCATCGGGAGAAATAAGCAAAAAGGAGCTGAAAAGCGTGGATAATGCGACACTGAAGCGTGTCCAGCAGACGGTCGATGAGATTCTGCTGGTCATTGACCGGCAGGCAAAGGCGTGCGGCGTGCCCTATTACCTCTTTTACGGCAGCGCTCTCGGAGCCGTGCGCCATCACGGGGTTATTCCCTGGGACGATGACGCGGATATCGTCCTGTTCCGGAAGGATTTTGAAAAGCTGAGAGCTTACTGGGCGGAGCATCCGGTGGAAGGGTATTTTTATCAGGATATCATGACCGACCCCGGCTACCACATCAAGATAACCAAAATCCGCAAAAACGGCACCGCCTTTGTCGAGCCGCAGATCAAGGACTGCGATATGCACCACGGAATGTTTGTGGATATCTTCGTGCTGGATGATTATGTGCAGAATACATTTCTGCGCCGCCTGACCGAGTACATCACGATGTTTGACTATAACGCGGAGCGGCAGTATGTGCCCGACTACGGTTCCGGGCGGTTTATCTATCCGATCACCAATAAGCTGTTTAAGAGCGGGAAGATTTTCCGGTTCTGGTACCGGAAAGTGTTCCCGAAACTGAAAAAGGACGACGGCATGTGCTCGGATATCGCCTCCTTTACCAACTCCCACCGGTACGATTTTAAGCGGGAGTGGCTGGGGGAACCGAGGTATGTCCCTTATGACGATATTTCGCTGCCCATCCCGGCAAACGCGGACAAATGCCTTACGGTCTGCTACGGGGACTATATGACGCCGCCGCCTCCGGAGGCGCAGGTCAGCAACCATAAGCTCTACCGCATCTCGTTTGAAGAGGAGTATCATCCGGAAAAGGGAGGGCACTGATGTCGCGGTCCATTACAACCAACTCGATTTATAACTTTGTCCTGAAGGTATTCCGGCTGATCGTGCCGGTGCTGGTCGGGCCGTATATCCAGCGGCTGTTCGACACCAGCCTCTACGGCTATTTCAACGACGCGACCACCTGGGTCGACTTTGCGCTGATTTTCGGCTCCTTCGGCATCTATACCTATGCGATACGCGAAATCTCGGCGGTGCGCGACGACCGGGAAAAGGTGCGGCAGCTGTATTCCAGCCTATTCTCTCTGGGGCTGTGCACCAACCTGATCGTCATGGTCTGTTACGCAGGCGTGACCCTCTTTTCGGTTCAGTCGATGGCCCGCAGCATCTATCTGGTGCTGGGCTTCAAGGTGCTGGCCAACATTTTCATGGTCGAATGGATCAACGAAGCGGGAGAAAACTACAGCTTCATCACCATCAAAACGATCGTCGTCCGCTCCCTTTATCTGGTCGGGATTTTTGTTTTCATTAAAAAGCCGGATGACGTCTTAAAATACACGCTGCTGATCGTTCTGACCGACCTGTTAAACAATCTGATCAGTTTTGTTTATGTAACCCGCCGTCTCGGCCTTTCCTTCAAGGGCATCCAGTGGAAACCACACCTGATGCCGCTGATCAACATCCTCATTATCAGCAACATCAACCTCCTCTACACCTCCCTGGACAAGATGATTCTCGGACAGGTCGGGGAAAAGATGATGGTCACCGTCTACAAGACACCGCAGGATATCACCTATATGATCGGCCAGCTGCTCGCTTCGATCGTTCTGGTTGCCGTGCCGCGCCTTGCTTATTACAGCGGCAATGGTCGGATGGATGACTATATGGCGCTCTTAAACAAGAGCTACCGCAGCTTTATGATGGTCGTCTTCCCGGCCTGCACCGGAATCGCCTGTCTGGCGCCGGAGATCATGTGGATTTACGGCGGCGGCAAGTACGACGCCTCCATCCCGGTGCTGATCGCCTTCGCCATCCGCACGACCGAAAGCGCCGTCTACACCATCTGCGCCAATCAGGTGCTGTATGTCCTCCATCAGGAGAAATTCCTGGTCAAGGTGCTGCTGGGGTGCGGACTGCTCAACGTCGGCATGGATATCATCCTGGTCGCGGCCGGGCAGTATACGCCGCTGACGGCAATCGTCTCAACCTTCCTCGCCGAAGTCGTCCTGATGGCGATCATCTTCTGGTATATCCGGGTCAGGCTCTCGATTCCGTTCCATTTCATCAGCAAAGAAAACATCCGCTATGTCGCGATCTCGCTCCTGTTTATCCCGGTCACACTGGGCATCCGGGCGCTGGGATTTGGATATATCTGGACGTCCATCCTGTCGGTGCTGGTCTGCATGGGAATCTATTTCGGCGTGCTGCTGCTGCTGAAAGACGAGACCATGTGGTTTTTGACCGGAAAAGTCCTGGGTAAGCTGAAACGCTCGTAACGGAAAGGGGACGCCATGCTTTTTAAACGCGTTTATCTGGAGATCGGCAACCTCTGCAACCTCCGCTGCGCTTTCTGTTCGCCCCGGGTACGGCCGCCGCGCCAGATGACCCTGTCGGAATTTGAGCGGGCGGTGCAGCAGGTAAAGCCCTATACCGATTATCTTTATTTTCATGTGAAGGGCGAGCCGCTGGTGCATCCGCTCCTGCCGGAGTTTCTCTCCATTGCGGCAGAAAACGGGATGCAGGTGACCATTACCACCAACGGCACCCTTCTGCCTGAAAAGGGGAGCGTTCTGCTGTCCTCTCCGGCAGTGCGGCAGGTCAACCTCTCGCTCCACAGCTTCACCGCCCATGACGGTATCGACCCGGACGCCTATCTGGACGCCTGCATTGCTTTTGCAAGGGAAAATTCCGCTCTGGGCCGGTATACGACCATGCGGTTCTGGAACCTGTCCGGAAACCGGCAGGCGGACGCCGGGACGATGCACATTCTCTCCCGTATCCAGTCCGCTTTCCCTGGACATGACGACCTCGCGCAGCAGTTGAAAAGCCGCAGCGTCGCCCTCGGAAAAGGCATCTTTGTCAGCTTCGACGAGGAATTTACCTGGCCGTCCCTGTCCCATCCCTTTGTTTCGGAGGAAGGGTTTTGCCACGGCCTGCGGCAGATGATCGGCGTGCTGGCAGACGGGACGGTCGTGCCCTGCTGCCTCGACGCGGACGGACAGGCGCCTTTAGGAAACCTCTTTTCCGAGGAGCTGTCCGACATTCTTTCCCGCGACCCCTTTAAAACCGCCCGCAGCGAATTTTATAACCGGAAAGTGACCCTGCCGCTCTGTAAACACTGCAGCTACCGCACTCGTTTTGACGGATAACACAAAAGCGCTTGTACAGAAATATTCTGTTCGGGCGTTTCAGACTGTCGAAAAAGTAAAGGTCTTTTTCGCCCTCTCCGGCCTACGGCCACCTCTCCCAAAGGG
>CAMAJC010000193.1 GCA_945835425.1 uncultured Clostridia bacterium | reverse complement strand
ATTCAGCCGCCGTCTCAAGGTTTTGTGACATGAACAGAGGTTTTCGGAAAACTGCAATCAGCCGATCAGTTCATTCCATTTGACAATGCCGCCGGTGTAGACGTTCATGACCTGCTCTTTGGTCATATTGTCGACGGGGTTGTCCAGGTTGACGATAACGGCGATGCCGTCCATGGCGATGGTGGTCGCAGTGACGCCGGTCTCTTCCGCCTTCAGATCACGGGAAGCCATGCCGATATCGCAGGTGCCTTCCATGGCGGAGGTGATGCCGCTGGTGGAGTCGTTGGTCTGAATCTCGATATTGGCGTTTCCGTTGATCGCTTCATAGGCTTCAGCCAGCTTCTCCATGACGGGAGAAACCGAGGAGGAACCGGTGACGGAAACCTTGCCGGAGGCACCGTTGGAGGTAAATTCGCCTTCCGACACGGGGATGTAGTGGTTCGCTTCGATGAGCGCCTGGCCGTCAGAGCTCATGATGTAGTTGTAGAAGTCCTGCGCGACATCGGAAAGGGTGTCGCCGGTGACGATGTTGAAGGGACGGGATACGGTGTAATCGCCGCTCTTAATGTTATCGACGGTGGCGTCTACGCCGTCGATCTGAACAGCCTTGACGGAATCGTCCAGAGAACCGAGGGAGATGTAGCCGATCGCGTATTCATCGCCTGCGACGGTGGTCATCATGACGGCAGTGGAGTTGGTGATCTGCGCTTCCAGGGTGGTCATGTCGACCTTATTGCCGTCGGCGTCTTTCTGCTGAATGCCCATCAGCTCGATGAAAGCGCCGCGGGTGCCGGAGCCGTCCTCACGGGAGCAGACCAGAATCTTGTGGGAGGTATCAAAGTCAGAAGCTGCCGTGCTGCTCTCCGCGGAGCTTGCTGCAGCGGCGCTTTCCTTGGAAGACGCGGCTGCGGAAGAAGTGCTGGAGGCGGAAGACTCGGAAGCGGTGGAGCTGGTGGAGAAAGAACCGCCGCAAGCGGTAAGGGAAGCAGCTGCCATAGCCATGCAGATCGAAGCGAGAATCAGTTTTTTCATAGGAATTTTCCTTTCTTCATGACGGCCCACTGGACCGTTTATTGTGTCTCTTTGTTTTTGACAGCTTTATCATAAAGGCGGCGCGTAAACTCTTCTATCCGATTTATGTAAAGTCTGTGAAAAAGATGGGTAAGGCGTTTACATTTTATCCAGCGCCGGGATATCGCCGACCCCGGAGAGAATCAGCCGGGGCTGATAAGCAAATTTCGCGCAGTCCTCCCGGGCTGTCATGCCGGAAAGCACCAGCAGCGTGTCCAGACCCGATTCGATCCCGGCGACGATGTCCGTATCCATCCGGTCGCCGATGATCGCGGCATCCTCCGAATGGACGCCGAGGAGCCGCAGACCTGTGCGCATCATCAGAGGATTCGGCTTGCCGACATAGTAAGCCTGCTTCCCCGTCGCCAGCTCGATGGGCGCAATCAGCGCCCGGCAGGCCGGGATTATCCCGGATTCGGTCGGCCCGGTAAGATCGTAGTTGGTGCCGATCAGTCTGGCTCCGGCGTTCACCAGACGGATGGCCCGGGTGATCGTCTCGATGCTGTAGCCGGAGGGCTCTCCGACGACGACATAATCGGGATCGACGTCGTTATAGGTGATACCGGCCTCATAGAGGGCGTTTAAGATGCCGTGCTCGCCCAGGACATAGGCGCTGCAGCCCGGCGCCTGGCTCTTGAGAAAATGGGCGGTGGCAAGGGCGCTGGTATAAAAATGCTGTTCATCCACTTCCAGACCCATCCGGGCCAGCTTTTGCTGCAGCTCTTTTGGCGTATACTGGCCGGAGTTGGTCAGGAACAGGAAGTTTTTCTCCCGGGCGTAGAGCCACCGGACAAACTCCTTTGCTCCCGGCAGCAGGCGGTTTCCGTGATAAATCACGCCGTCCATATCGCAGATGTATCCTTTTTTGGACAGAAACTGTTCCATAAAATGTTCCTTTCTTCAGATATCGGGGGTTGTTTTCCCCGCTTCTATAATAAAAAAGACCCGTAACCATACGGTCACAGGTCTGTAAAACGCGGGTAAAATACAGCTAAACGGAAAGCCTTTCGGGAAAATTTTCCGGCAGGCGGATATCCTCCAGCGGGATTTTCTTCCAGTCAAAGTACGAAATGAGGTTTTCAGCCGAAATGGGCCGGTATTCATCCAGCAGCCCGGCGGCTTTTCCCAGCATCCCGATGATCTCTTCGGGAGAATAAAGGGTGCGCAGCCGCGACAGGTCGAGATCGCCGTCCCGTTTAGAAAGCCGTCTGCCGTCAAAGGCGGTCAGCAGCGGGATATGGCCATACTGCGGCGGCGGAAAGCCGAACAGCTCATGGAGCCAGATCTGCCGCGGTGAGGAAGAAAGCAGGTCGTTTCCCCGGACAACCTCCGTTACCCCCATCAGGGCATCATCGATCGCGACGGCCAGCTGATAAGCAAACACACCGTCCGCTCTCCGCACGACAAAATCCCCGCATTCTTCCGCAAGGTTTTCGGTATACGGACCGTAATGCAGGTCGGTGAAAGCGACTTCCCTGTCCGGCACACGGATACGGGCAGCCGGTGGGCGGAGTTTCCGCTTCTGCGCGACCTCCTCCGGCGTCAGGTTCCGGCAGGTGCCGGTATAGAGGAATCGGCCGTCGCTGCGGTGCGGCGCGCTGGCGGCGTGCAGCTCGGCGCGGGAACAGAAACAGGGATAGATGAGCCCCATCTCCTCCAGCTGCGCAAAATAGCGGAGATAAATATCCGTCCGTCTGCTCTGGCAATAGCGGTGGTTATCGGCATCGACGCCGCCTTCGTCCCAGGTAAGGCCCAGCCAGAGCAGGTCGTCCTCAATCTGCCGCTGGAATTCCCAGTTGCTGCGCTCGGTGTCCAGGTCCTCCACCCGGAGGATGATTTTTCCGCCCTGGCTGCGGGCGGAAAGCCAGGCCAAAAGGCTGCACAAAACGTTTCCCAGGTGCATTTTCCCGCTGGGGGTAGGCGCAAAACGCCCGACGGTTATCGACATCTTTTCGTTTCCTTTCGCAGGTCTTTTGAGAGATACAAAACCAGATCATCGTCATTCCGACAGGGCTCATAGGGCGGCAGAAGGCGATCCTGATACCAAATGCCGCTTCCATCCGGAAGATAGCCGCGCTTTACATACATCCGCTGGGCAGTGCCGTAATCGGTATACAGTCCGACGCCGAGGCAGATCCGGTCATGGGTCTGCGCGACATCCGCTTCGATCGCGTCCAGAATCGCGCTGCCTATCCCGCGGCGCTGAAAGGTTTTCAGCACGTTAAAATCCACGACCTCCGGGATTCCGGCGCCGGCAAAAGGGCCTGCCTTCGCCTGCGGCAGCAGCGTCGCATAGCCCACGGGACGGCCGTCAAAATCGGCGACGTAAACCTTCCTGTCCCCGGACTGCTGCTCGGCAAAATACCGGAGCAGGGTGTCCAGCCGCCAGTCCCAGCCCTGAGCCGCCAGCTCCTCCGCGAGCTTTTTCGGGTCGGTTTCCCGCATCGGGCGGATCGTCAGAGTTTCTTCCATCTGTATCGCTCCTTTCCTTTTACATAGGGAATCCCTGATTTATTCCACTTTGTGCCTTTTCAGAGACGTGTTCATGCGTTTTTCCCCGCACTTCGGAGCCGTCTGCTTGAATATAGACGGCGGGGAAAAACTTTAATCAGAGTATTTATAGTATAAATGCCCGCCGTGAAGTACGGCGGGCAGAGCCGGTAAATGTTTATGCTTCCGGTTTGATCTCCGGCTGCTCCAGAAAGACCGTCTGGGTCGGATAGGCAAACTCCGCGCCAAGGCTTTCGCAGAGGTCCATGATCTTGAAATTGATCTCCTCCTTGACGGCGGAGTATTCCGCCAGGGTCGTGCGGTTGACAAAATAGTTGACCGCGACATTTAAGGAAGACGCGCCGAATTCGACAAAGCCGACGGCGATCGGGTCGACCACCGCTTCGTGAGCCGCAAGCATCTCCTTGATTCCGGCGATGACCTGCTGCAGCGTCTCGTGGGAGGTCTGATAGGTAAAGCCGAGGACCATCTCGACCTTGCGCTTGTTCATCCGCGACCAGTTGATGATCTCTGCAGAAGCAAGGGACGAGTTCGGGACGATGATGACCGCGTCCTTGAAGGTGCGGATGCGGGTCGAGCGGATGGAGATATCCTCGACGACGCCTTCGACCGTGCTGGTCTGGATCCAGTCGCCGACCGCAAAGGGCTTGTCCGCGATGATCACGACGCCGCCGAAAAAGTTGCTGGCGGTGTCCTGCGCAGCCAGGGCGATGGTCAGGCCGGTGATGCCAAGGCCGGTGATTACGCCGGTAATGTCGTAATCAAAAGCGTCCATGATCATGACCGCGGCCAGGACGATAATTACGACCTTGACGATCTTGGAAAGGAAGGAAACAATCGTCTGGTCCAGTACCGACCGCTCCC
>CAMAJC010000192.1 GCA_945835425.1 uncultured Clostridia bacterium | reverse complement strand
ATCTGTGGAGAGTTGTTTGAGAGTGGAGTGTTTTTTTAGAGTGAAGTGTGGAGAGTGGAGAGTGGAGTTATGGTGCGGCGCGGGTCGCGCCGCGATTAAATGACGCCGTTCCCGAACGAAAACCAGATTATAGCGACAGCTTCTGTTCTCGCCCGATTCAGTGAAAAGCGTTTCAATTCTGTTTCGAGCGGGAGTTAATGCCGTATATTTGCATTTTATCGTGCGTGAACCAGGCAATTGAAATCATGGCGCGATCCGCGCCATACCTTCACTCCACTCTTCACTCTCCACACTCCACTCTTACGCAGGCTTTTTATGGAAAGGAGAAACAAACGATGATTCTATACGTTGTACGGCACGGCGAAGCGACCTGGAATGTGCTGAACAAAATCTGCGGCGGACAGTCGGATGTGCCGCTGACCGAAAAAGGCCGCCAGCAGGCAGCCCAGCTTGCCCAGAAGATGCCCTTTATCGACCGGGTGCTCTGCTCCCCGCTCCAGAGGGCCAGAGAGACCGCCTCCATCCTGATGGAAGGAAAGAGGATCGTCATCAAGATCGAGCCGCGGCTGCGGGAACAGAACTTCGGCGATTTCGAGGGGATGGACCGCGGAACAGAGGCTTTCCTCCGGGCGAAAAAAGAACCGGCCTGCCATTTTCCGAACGGCGAATCCAGCTTCCAAACCGCCGCACGGGTGTACAGTCTCCTCGATGAGCTGAAAGCGGAACAGAGCGACGACTCGGTCCTGCTGGTCTGCCACGGCGCGATCATGCGCATTATCGAGACCTATTTCCGGGATATGCCGCTGGATGAGTTTTACCGCTATTCCCCGGCGAACTGCACGCTGGTCCGGTATTACCTGTAATCAGTTTTCCGTCTTGATTGTACAGGATTTTTATTTTATAATATAGGTAAGATGTGCGTCCTTCTGTCGAAAGGCTGGTGTTCGGATGAAACGAAGGATTTTTGCTGTGCTTTTAGCCCTGACCCTCCCGATGTCTGCCGCCGTCCCGGTTTGCGCGGCAGAGACCGGCGGCGAGCCTGTTTCCGAAACAGAAGCGGTTTCTGCGGGCTGTCAGATCGGGAGTACATTTTATGAAACGCTGGGAGAGGCCTTTGCGGCCACAAAGGCCGGAGATACGATTTTTCTTTGCGGCGATGTTGATACCCTTGTCTCCGGGCTGCCGGAGGTTCCCGTTACGCTGGACGGCGGCGGCATCTACACCCTCGGCAAAGGAGTCATGGCGGCAAAAGGGACCGACCTTACCCTCCAAAACCTGAACATAACCGGCAGCGTCCTCTCCTACGGCAGTCTGACGCTGGAGAACTGCACGGTTACGGGACAGAACAAGCTGCTGAACACCGTCGCCGTCACCGGCGGAATGCTTTCGGTGAGCGGCTGTACCTTTTCGGGGACAGCTGATGCGCAGGTTTATGCAAACGGCTGCGCGGGGGTCACTATCGAAGAAACGCAGTTTGCCGGAACTGCAGCCCGCTCCCATCTCTGGCTGCTCGGATGCGGCGAGGTGACGGTGCAGGGAAGCGGTTTTACCGGCTTATCCGCTTCCCATCTGACCGCAAGCGGCTGCGAGAGCCTACGTCTCTCCCGGTGTACCCTTGGGACATCAAATGAGACGGCTGTCACGGTAAAAGAATGCGGATATGCGGAGATCAACCGCTGCGCCATAAGCGGAAACCAGGCGAGACCCGTCTGTGCAGTTTCCTGCGGCAGCGTAAAAATTTCCCGCTGCACCATCGGGAATGTGCGCGGAAGCGCGATCCGGCTGCAGAATAACGCGGCGGTCAATATCACCGGCAACGAAATCTCCGGCTGGACCGAAAATGCTCTGTCCGATAACTCCACCCGGAGTGTGCGGCTGACCATTACGGACAACACCTTTTCCGAACCGGCAAAAGGTCTCAGCTTTGTATCCGTCCGGGCAAAGACCGGCAGTGCAGTCAAAACAAGCGGCAACGACTGGAACGGCCTGTCGGACGGCGATACCCCCGCAGATGGCAGTAAGATTCTGGATATCCTTCTCTATAACGGCGAACCGGACAGCTGGGAGCAGATCGGCAGCAAATGGTACTATTTTGACGCCGACGGGCACACCCTTTCCGGCTGGCAGGAGATGGAGGACGGCTGGTACTGGTTTGCGCAGGACGGCGCCATGGGCACCGGCTGGAAGCTGCTGGACGGGAAATGGTACTATTTAAAGGACAACGGCCAGATGGCGACCGGCTGGCGGAAGATAAACGGGAAATGGTATTACTTTAAGGAATACGGGCCGATGAACATCGGCTGGCAGTATGTCGGCGGCAGCTGGTACTATCTGGGCACCGACGGCGCTATGGTCACCGGCTGGCGGCAGATAAACGGAAAATGGTACTGCTTTGACGAGGACGGCGTGATGCTGTATAATACCGTTATGGACGGCTATATCCTCGGGCCGGACGGCGCGCGGCAGGAAATGCCGGAAGAGGAGCCGCAGTTATAATGACTTTTCCATCGGAAAGGATTGATTTTTATGAAACAAAGATTACTGGCCTGCTGCCTCGCGGCGCTGATCGCCTGCAGCGTTTCGGTGACGGCGGTTTTCGCCGACGAGATCACCGACACTGCGTCCTCTGTTTCGGAAGAAACCTCTTCGCAGGAAAGCTCTGCTGACACCAGCGGGGAATCTTCGGCGGATTCTTCTGCGGAGGAAAGCACCTCTGCGGAGAGCAAAGAAAGCGAGGAGTCTTCCGAGGACGAAGAAAGCAGCGAGGAAAGCGAAGAGAGCGAAGAGAGCGAAGAAACTGAGGAATCTGAGGAACCGGAAAAGGTATCCGCTCCGGTCTGCAAGATCGGCTCGGAGGTTTACGGAAGCGTCACAGACGCTCTGGCCGCGGCCAAAAGCGGCAGCAAGATCGTCCTGACCGCCGACACCGATGAAGCGGTCGTTATCTCGGACGGCGCCGTCATCACCATCGACGGAGCCAAAAAGTACACGGTCATCGGCGGTATTCAGGCGCCTGCGGACAGCGACGTGACGCTGAAAGACCTGTATGTGGAAAACGGGGTCGTTTCGAGCGGCAAGCTGGCCCTCAGCGGCTGCACCGTCAAAGCGTCCGGCAGCCAGAGCAGCGCCGTTTCCGTCAGCCGCGGCAGCCTGACGGCGGCGAACTCGACCTTTGTCGGGGAAGCGCGGGTACATATCTATGGGGAAGAGTGCGGCAGCGTCTCGGTCACCGGCTGCAAATTCCCGGATGCCGCCGCCTGGAGCCATATCCATATCCTCGACAGCGAGACGATTACGTTGAAGGACTGCACCCTTTCGGGCGATGCTTATGTTCAGATCGCCCTGCAGGACTGCGAAACCGCGTCCCTGACCGGGAACAAATGCACCGGCAAATCCGCTTTCAGCCATATCCAGTCGGACGGCTGCGAAAGCCTTGCGCTGGAAAGCTGCACCCTCTCGGGCGAAGCGGAAACCGGCATCGAGATCGGCTATGCCAAAGACTTACTGAAACTGAATAACAATAAGCTGGACGGCAGTTTCGTCTCGCCCATCGTCATCACAAACTCGGACGACATCACCGTTTCCGGCAACACCATCACGGGTGCCGGAGCCACTGCCCTTTCCCTGCAGATGTGCAGCGACGCGGTGATCCGCAACAACACCATCTCCGGCTGGGGTGAAAACAGCCACGCGATCCTCTTTTCCAACAGCGGCGAGCGGCTGACCATCACCGGCAACAAGCTCACCGGCCCGGCAAAGCCCGCGACCAGCTATATCAACATCAAGGCCAAGACCGGCACCCAGATCCGCGTTTCCAGCAACGACCTCGGCAAAGTAAAACCGGAAGACCTGGCGGCTGACGGAATGCGCATCCTCAACACCCGCTATTATGACGGCGTGCCCAAGACCTGGGAGGAAATCGACGGGAACTGGTACTACTTTAATGCGGTCGGCGTCGAATCGACCGGCTGGCACAAGATCGGCAGCAGATGGTACTACTTCTCCGGCACCGGCGTCATGCAGACCGGCTGGCAGCAGGTTGAGGGCGTCTGGTACTACCTCGGCGGCAAAAACGACGGCGCCATGCGCACCGGCTGGCTGCAGGAAGGCAGCACCTGGTACTATCTGAAGGACAACGGCGCCATGGCCAGCGGCTGGCAGCTGATCGGCGGAAAATGGTATTATTTCACCGGTTCCGGCGCCATGACCGTGAACCGCTGGGTTGCAAGCGGCGGCAAATGGTACTATATCGGCGCGGACGGCGCAATGCTCAGAAACACGACCGTAGGCGGCTATAAGCTGGACGCAGACGGCGTCTGGATTCAGTAAACAGGCATGGAGAAAGCCCTGCGTTTTTACCGGGCTTTCTGATTTTCATAAAAGGAGGACCTATGACCCCCAAGACCCTCTATGTGTCCGACCTCGATGGAACGCTGCTGCGGCCGGACGAGCGGATTTCCCCGTTTTCCT
>CAMAJC010000191.1 GCA_945835425.1 uncultured Clostridia bacterium | reverse complement strand
AACGTCCCGGTCATCTGCCTGTCCCAGCTGTCCCGTGCGGCCGAGCAGCGCCAGGGCCACCGCCCGATGCTGTCCGACCTGCGTGAGTCCGGCTCGATCGAACAGGACGCCGACAGCGTACTCTTCCTCTTCCGCGAGGAATACTATGCCGACGCGGAAGAATCAAACGGCGCGGACGATTCCACCCGCAACACCGCCATCTGCATCGTCGCGAAAAACCGCCACGGTTCCACCGGCGACGTCATGATCGGCTGGCAGGGCGAGTATACACGGTTCTCCAACCTCGAGATGAGCCGCGAAGCGCCGCCGCCTTTTTGATAACAGGGGATCGTATGGGAAAGTTTGCGGAAAAATTTGATGTTTCCCGCTTAAAAGGCCGGCATCTGATTGCCGGGCTGTCCGGCGGGGCAGACTCGATGAGTCTGGTGCATTTTCTCGTCTCACATCAGGCACAGGGCGGCTGGACAATGGAAGCGGTGCATCTAAACCACTGTCTGCGCGGAGAGGAAAGCGACCGGGATGAAGCGGCAGTGCGCCGGTTCTGCGAAGGGCTGGGCGTTCCGCTGCGGGCCAAGCGGGCTGATATAGCCAGACTGGCGAAGGAAACGGGTCAGTCGGAGGAAGCCTGCGGACGGGAAGTGCGCTACCGGCTTTTTGCAAAGGCGGCCGGAGAAGCGCGGCAGCTGGGCAAAGACCCGGTTGTTGTGACAGCCCACACCCTTTCGGATGATCTGGAAACGGTGCTGCTCCATCTGGTGCGCGGCTGCGCCCTGGACGGGCTGTGCGGTATCCCGCAGGAGCGGATGCTGGAAGGAGATATCCCGCTGGTGCGGCCGATGCTGGCGATCAGCCGGGAAGAGGTCGAAGTGTACTGCGCCGAAAACGCGCTGCCCTTTGTGACCGATTCAACTAACCTCTCCGAGGCCTATGCCCGCAACCGGCTGCGGCTGCAGGTGCTGCCGAACATGAAGGCGCTGAATCCGTCGCTGGAGGAAACGTATCTGCGGATGCGGGAGAGCTTGTCCGCCGACCGGGATTATCTTGCGCAGCAGACTGGTGCGCTTCTGAAAGTTGCGGAAACGGCAGACGGCTGGTGCGCGGAAGTCCTCATGAGCGCTCATGAAGCGCTGCGCAGCCGCGCCGAGGGAGAGATCCTCCGGCAGTCGGACGTACCGGTCAGTACGCTTCATATCCGTCAGCTGGATGAAGTGATCATGGGAAAGGCAAAAGCGCTGACCCTTGGGAGTGTCCGGTTCCAGCTGCGCGGCGGCATACTCATGGCCGAGCGGGACAGCACCTTTGAAGCGGTGGCTGTTTCGCTGCCGGTGAGCGGCGCCGGGAAAACCGCCGTTACCGTCACCGAGCGGGACAAAGCGGGAGAAATCATAAGCCAGTGGCAAAGACCGCTTGTTTTTCAGACAATTTCCGCAGAAGAATACGCGCTCAAGCGGAAAGTTTATAAAAAATTATTATATTTTGCAGTCGATTATGATACAATAATGGTTGACGCAGTTATCCGCACCCGTGCGCCCGGCGATTTTATCCGGCTCCCCGGGGACGGCGGACGCAAGACTCTGAAAAAACAGCTGCAGGAGATGCACCTCTCCCGGAAAGAGCGGGAAACGCGCCTTCTGCTGGCACAGGGCAGCGAAGTGATCTGGCTGGAAGGGCTGGGCGTGGGAAAGGCGTTCCTTCCCGGTTCCGGTACCAGACGGGTGCTGATCGCGGCAAAAGAAGACCCGAAGCATTTTTTGCAATAAAATAAAACAGCAACGGAAAGG
The DNA here is from genome assembly GCA_945835425.1 of uncultured Clostridia bacterium. Classification (GTDB taxonomy): domain Bacteria; phylum Bacillota; class Clostridia; order Oscillospirales; family Ruminococcaceae; genus Faecivivens. The sequence continues at coordinate 2,717 of CAMAJC010000191.1, read as the reverse complement.
AAGGATTCACACAATGAATCAGGATATGCGTCAGGATATCGAGAAAATCCTGCTGACGGAGGAAGATATCCAGAAAAAGGTGGGGGAACTCGGCGCACAGATCACCAAAGACTATCAGAACAAAAACCTGATGCTGGTCAGCGTCCTCAAAGGCTCGGTCGCGTTTATGGCCGACCTGATGCGGGCAATCGACCTGCCGCTGAAGATCGACTTTATGAGCGTCTCCAGCTACGGCAGCGGCACCTCCTCCAGCGGCGTCGTCAAGATCAACAAGGACCTCGATATCGACCTGCACGGCGTAGACCTGCTCATTGTGGAAGACATCCTCGATTCCGGCAAGACGCTCCATTACATCACCAAGATGCTCGCTGACCGCGGCACCGCCTCCATCCGGATCGCCTGCCTGCTGGATAAGCCGGAGAGAAGGGCTGTTCCCCTCAGCGCCGATTACACCTGCTTTGATATTCCGGATCAGTTCGTCGTCGGTTACGGCCTGGACTATGACCAGATGTACCGCAACCTCCCGTATATCGGCGTGCTGAAACCGGAAGTCTATGAAAAATAATGCAGGGCTTTGAACCCTGAAGGAGAAAGGAGAGTGGTTTGATTGCAGAAAAAGCGCGGAACCTCCATTATCATTCTGATCGCCGTCGTGGCGTTTCTGCTGATCTCTTCGTCTTACCTGATGAAGCTGATCACGCCGGAAGAAAAACAGTACAGCTATTCGGAGATCCTCTATATGTTCGAGGACCAGAAGGTCGAGTCCTATACCCTTGACCTCGGTTCCAGCGAAGTCACCATGAAGATGGCGGACGGCTCAAAAGATGTGACCTTCCGGGTCGCGGCACCGTCTTATTTTCTGGATTCGATCGAACCTTATGTGCAGCAGTATAACGAGGACCATCCCGACGCAAGGATGGAGTTCAACTGGATACAGGCCAATGACAATACCTGGCTGTGGAGTATCGTCCCGTATCTGCTGATGATCGTCGCCATGGGTGCTTTATGGTACTTTATGTATAAGCAGACCAGCGGCGGCGGCAAGATGAACCAGTTCGGCAAGGCCAATATGGTCAAAAACGACGGCAAGAACGGCAAAAAGACGACATTCGCCGACGTTGCGGGCGCCGATGAGGAAAAAGAGGAGCTCAAAGAGATCGTCGACTTCCTCAAGCATCCGAAGAAGTTCAACGAACTGGGCGCGCGGATTCCCAAAGGCGTTCTGCTGATGGGCCCTCCCGGCACCGGCAAGACGCTCCTTGCCCGTTCGGTCGCGGGCGAAGCTGGCGTTCCCTTCTTCTCGATCTCCGGTTCGGATTTCGTCGAGATGTTTGTCGGCGTCGGCGCTTCCCGTGTCAGAGACCTGTTTGACCAGGCGAAGAAGAACGCGCCTGCCATCATCTTCATCGACGAGATCGACGCGGTCGGCCGTCACAGAGGCGCAGGTCTCGGCGGCGGACACGACGAGAGAGAGCAGACCTTAAACCAGCTGCTGGTCGAGATGGATGGTTTTAGTAACAACGAAGGCATCATCGTCATCGCGGCGACCAACCGCAGAGATATCCTCGACCCGGCGCTTCTCCGTCCCGGACGGTTTGACCGGCAGATCGTCGTCAACTATCCCGACGTAAAGGGCCGCGAGGAAATCCTCAAGGTTCATTCCCGCAACAAACCCCTCGGCTTTGACGTCGACCTTTCGGTCATCGCCAAGACCACAGCCGGCTTCACCGGCGCAGACCTCGAAAACCTGATGAACGAAGCGGCGCTCTTAGCGGCCAGAAAAGGCCACAAGGCGCTGACCCTGCAGGATATCGAGGAGGCGACCATTAAGGTCGTCGCAGGCCCCGAGAAGCGCTCCAAGGTCATTTCCGAGAAGGAAAAGAAGCTGACCGCTTACCACGAAGCCGGTCATGCCATCACCACCTACTACTCCACCACCCAGGACCCTGTCCACGAAGTCTCGATCATTCCCCGCGGTTCCGCAGGCGGCTATACCATGTCCCTGCCGGAGCACGACAAGAGCTACATGGGCAAGAAGGAGATGGAGGAAAATATCGTCACCCTGCTCGGCGGCCGCGTCGCGGAGTCGCTGATCATGGGCGATATCTCCACCGGCGCGTCCAATGATATCGAGCGCGCCACCAAGATGGCAAGAGCCATGGTCACCCAGTACGGCTTCAGCGAGAAGCTCGGCCCGATCGTCTACGGACAGGATGAAAATGAAATCTTCCTCGGACGCGACCTCGGCACCACCCGCAACTACTCGGAAGAAGTCGCGGCCGAGATCGACGGCGAGATCCGCCGGATCATCGGCACCGCTTACAAGACCGCCCAGGAGACCCTCAGCTCCCATATCGGCCAGCTGCATCTGGTCGCCCAGTATCTGATCCAGAACGAGAAGATCGGCGGCGATACCTTTGTCAAGCTGATGCGCGGCGAGCTGCTGGATGAAAAGGCGAACGCGGCGACTGCTGCTGCCCTTGCGGCGCAGGGTCTTCCCGCGGATACCTCCGCACAGGCTGATTCCGACGTACCGGATATGCCGGTTGCAGGTGACGAAAACGCGTAATGTTATAAACGCAGAAAAAGCATCTTTCCCGGATGAAAGGGGAAAGGTGCTTTTTATCTGTTCTGATTTGTATCAGTAGCAATATTTATCCCACCGCAGGCGGTTCGCCCTCATAAGCAGCGGCCAGGAATGTCGGGACTGTTGCCGC
>CAMAJC010000190.1 GCA_945835425.1 uncultured Clostridia bacterium | reverse complement strand
AATCACATCCTTATAAATTCAGGAAGAGACGATCTTAGCAGCCATGACGGTGATGTCGTCACCGGGACCGTGTTCGTTGCGCTTGGCGAGACTGGCGAGACGCTTGGCGATTTTTTCAGGCGGCTCGGAGGCGGCGAGGGCGAGCTCTTCCTTCATCCATTCGGGTGCGATGGTCATGGCGCCGTCGCTCATCATGACGATCAGATCGCCTTCCCGCAGGCGCACGGTGCGCCGGTCGTAGTGGATGCCCTGGAGGATACCGGCGGGAAGGGAACTGCCGGTGATCTCGGCGACCTTTCCGTCCCGGCAGAGGAAGGAGGAGGCCGCTCCGGCTTTTAAAAACTCCATTTTCCCGGTGTAAAGGTCGATGCAGCCGATGTCGAGGGTCGCCAGCGTTTCTTCACCTGTCCGAATCAGGAGGGAGGAGTTGATCAGCTTCAGCGCTGCGTCGAACCCGAATCCGGCCTTGATCAGCCGCAGGACGAAGCTGACCGTCATGATCGAATCCACTGCAGCCCGTCCGCCTGCGCCCATGCCGTCGCTTAAAATCAGATGATAAAAGCCCTTGCCGTCGGAAAAGGTGTCGCAGCAGTCGCCGCTGATCCGGGCTTCCCGGGCGCAGATCTGGTAGCTGCCGTAGAGAACGCGGAGCCTGGCCTGTTCATAAAAGGTCGTCCGGGTCACGTCTTCGGCTGAAACGACGCTGGGACCGTCCAGCGGCCGCTGGAGCAGTCCGCTCAGCTCCTCGACGAGGAACTTCACCTCCGGACGCAGCGGCTTTTCGCTGTAGATTTCCACCCGCATCCGGTCGTACCGGTCGAGGATGCAGTAGACCTCCTCCGGTTCCTCGCCCATCTCCCGCAGCATGGCGGCTACCCGGTCGGAAGCGGCGCTGTCAATCGACGCGATCTCCCGCAGCTCGCCGGAAAATTCCGCCAGCATGCTGGACAGACCTTCAAACTGCTCGGCGGCAACCTGCTTGGCTTCGGCGACCTTGCGCCGGGCCGCTTCCCGGGAAATAAACTGGCCGTAGAGGTTGTTGATGGCGGCGGTCAGCTCGGTAGTTTTCGGGCAGCGGTCGAGGAAATAGGGCGGCAGGTCTTCCGGCGAGACGCTGCCGGACGCCTTTAAGAGGGGAGTCAGCTTGGCAAACGCATCGTTTGTCTGGCTGCAGGCGGTGTCCCAGCAGAACAGCTTCAGCCCGCATTTGCGGCAGACCAGGTCGGACGCGCCGGAATAAACGCTGTCAATCGAGCAGACGCCGGTGTTGTACAGCTTTTGGGAAACCGCCTCCACCGTCTTTTCCAGGTCGATGAGCGTCCCGGCGCTGAACCGCAGCCGCGCCGCTGTCCGGCCGGTGTCGGCGAAGGAAACCGGCCTGCCCCGCTGAATCGCCGGAACTAGCGCCCGCGCCTTTGCCGGCAGCGCCAGAAAGGCCGCACCTGCCAGCAGCAGATCGAAAAATCCCCGGAGGGAGGCGGCGTCCAGCCCGGTGATCATCGTGGCGGCAAAGCTGGTCAGGGCAAACATGATCAGCTGCCGGATCCTTCCCAGCCCGGCGAAATGCCCGGCCCAGTAGCCGCAGGCGGTGTAGACGGCGCCGGTCAGCAGGAAGGACGGGTCGGCCATGGTGAGGGCTGCTGTACAGCAGATGCCGGTCTCGGCGGCGCTCTGGGGGTTTCTCCGCTCACCGGCAAGGAGGATTGCCAGGCAGGCCAGCACCCGTCCCGGAATAAATATGCCTACCTGAAAGGTCGACAGCCCCATCAGTGCCGCGAGGGACAGTAAAAGCAGGCTTGTCTTCTGGACCGTACCCGCTTCCGACAGTTTCCGCCGGGACAGGATAAACCGCGAGGCAAAATAAGCAAAATATGTAATCCCGCCGGTGACCGCCGCTTCCGCCATGGCAAAAATCCATTCTCCGGCTGCCTGTCCTGTCAGATAGCAGCGAATGCCGTTCACCGTCCCCGTCAGGATAAACGCAACCGCCGCCAAAAACAGGGGATTGCTCCGCAGCCGCGGGATGCCGTCGGTCAGGAGTTTCAGCCCCAATACGCAGGCCAGCACCGCGAGACAGCTTAAGTTGTCCGCAAAAATCCCGTGGACGCTGTACCCGATGACCGCGCCTGCCAGCGAAGCCAGCGCGCAGCTTCCCGGCAGCGCCATCGGCACCGCCATCCCAAAGGGCTTCATACCGCCCGGCAGTTCCAGCATCGCCGACAAAATCCCCAGCGGAAAGGAAACGAGCACCGCCCGCAGCTCCCGGCCTTCCCTTGAATTGTTCCACAGCTTTTTCCAGTTTTTGTTCAGCTGGTCCCGCAGCCGCACTTTCAGCATAATCATCATCCTTTGCACATCTTTTAAGCCGCTGATGGATGGCTTTTCAGGGAACCTCTGACAAAAGACCGCGAAAAAAGAAACTGCATAAATCAGAGCGTCCTCAGCAGAAAAGCGGATAAATCAGCACTTTCTTATCTATCATAGTAGCACACGGGATATGCAAAACCGGTCGGAACGGCGGCGGCGAAAAAGGGAAAGGATTGCTGGAGAAGCTGCGGGAGGGATTCATTTTGACGGAATGGGCAGAGGGATGGCGGTCTGCGCGGAAGGGTGAAAAATTTTCTGTTATTATGACATATGTCATAGGAGGACGGCCGGAAAACTGCTATAATGGTGGCAATGAAAAGAAAGCGAGGAAATCATATGGCAAATAACGGCGATATGACCAGAGGCAATCCCACAAAGCTGCTGGTCATGTTTGCAATCCCGATGATGATCGGCGGGGTATTCCAGCTGATGTACAATATGGTGGACACGATCGTCCTGGGCCGGTTCGTAGGCGCAGGAGCGCTGGCGTCGATCGGCGCGACGACCTCGACAACCGCCTGTTTTCTGTATTTTTCTACCGGTATTACCGGTGCAATGTCCATCGTCATTTCCCAGCTGCTGGGGTCAGGCGACGCTGCCCGCATCCGGAAGGCGGTCGCCAACGCGATCTATCTGTCGGTGTTTTTTGGCGTGGTGATCGGGCTGATCGCTTTCTTTGGAGCGCGGCCGCTGATGATGCTGCTGGGCACGCCTGACGATATCATCGACGGCTCGGTTTTGTACATCCGGATCACCTGCGGGCTGATCATCGCGCAGATCGCCTATAACGCGGTCGCGTCGATCCTCAAGGCAATCGGCGACTCGAAAACACCGCTCTACTTTCTGATTCTCTGTTCCTTCCTGAACATCATCCTCGACCTCGTGTTCGTCCTGCAGTTCCATATGGATGTAGCCGGGGTCGCGTGGGCGACGATTCTGTCCCAGTTTATCTCGGCAGTGCTCTGTTTTGTCTATATGCACAGAAAATACGAAGTGCTGCGCTTTACCCGGGCGGACATGGCCTTTGATAAAAAGATAAACGGCGATTACCTCCGCTATGGTCTGCCCATGGGCGCGACCAGCTGCTTCCTCTCGGTCGGCATGTTCGTCATCACCGGCGTCATCAACTCCTTCGGTTCCAGCGTCGTCGCCGCCTATACGGTCGGCAGTAAGGTCGAAAACGTTGCGGTGCTGCTGTTTAATCAGTTCGCGTTCTCCTGCTCGGTTTATACCGGCCAGAACTTCGGTGCGGGCGATAAGGAGCGGATTTATGACGGCACCAAGCAGGCGATGCGGCTGGTGCTGGGGCTGTCGGTAGTGGCAGCTGTGCTGATGCTCTTTTTCGGGAAGTATGTGGCGATGCTGTTTCTGGACGGCGGAGAGACGGAGATTTTGTCAATCGCCTGCGAGCTGATCCGGATTGAGGCGTTTTTCTATCCGGCGCTGGGCATGGTCTGGCTGTACAACTCGGCTCTGCGCGGCATCGGCGCGGTCAAACCGACGATCGTTTCCTCAGTCGCCGAGCTGTGCTGCAAGATCGTGATCTCACTCACGCTCTCCAGAGTTCTCGGTGCGACGGGCATCTGGTTTGCGGCTCCGGTCGGCTGGGTGCTGGGCGCGGCCATCTCGATTGCTGTCTTCTACCGCGGAAAGTGGGAGAAGCGGCTGCCGCCGAAGGTGACGGAATAAAAAATAACGGGCTGCCGGCAGTTTACCGACAGTCCGTTTTCTTTTTATCTCAGCTTTTCCAGCAGTGCCTGACAGCCCATCAGCACATCCTGCCAGGTCGTCTCAAAATCGTCCGTATACCACGGGTCAGCCACATCCCGTCGAACCCCTACATGCTCCATCAGCAGGGACATCTTGCCCTCGGTATCCTCTCCGCAGATGCGGCGCATGTTCCGCAGGTTATACTGGTCCATGCCGATCAGATAGTCGTAATGGTCATAGTCCTTTTTGCGCAGCTGCCTGGCAGTCTTGCCGGCACAGGAAATGCCGTGCTCGGCGAGCTTGCGGCGTGCGGGAGGATAGACCGGATTGCCGATCTCCTCGGTGCTGGTGGCAGCGGAAGCAATCTCAAACTGCTCCGCCAGCCCGGCTTTTTCCACCAGGTCTTTCATCACAAATTCGGCCATCGGGCTGCGGCAGATGTTGCCGTGACAAATAAAAAG
>CAMAJC010000189.1 GCA_945835425.1 uncultured Clostridia bacterium | reverse complement strand
ATTCATCCTTCCTGCCCGGCGGCCTTATTTTTCAAAATCGATCCGGATCATCTCCCGGGCGCGTTTTCTGGCGCGGTAGAGGGAGACCCGGGCGCTGTTTTCCTGGATGCCGAGCCGGTCGGCGATCTCGGCGATGGACAGCTCGAGGACATAGCGCAGATATAAAAGCTCCTGATCCGACCGGGAAAGCTGTTCATACTGGCGGCTGAAGCTGTCCATGATTTCCCGCTGCTCAAAAAGCGCCTCGGCGTAGGAGGTCTCGTCCGGCAGCACCGCCTCGGGGTACTGCTCAAAGCTGACGACCGGCCGCTGCCTGCGGTGGTAATCGATGCAGACGCTCTCGGTCACCCGCTGGATATACCGGATCAGCTGCGGCCTGTCCAGCTCCATCAGCCGGTCGGTGTGCTCCATCAGCCGCAGAAAGGTGTCCTGCACCAGCCCTTCCGGGTCGCCGCTTCCGCCGATCTGCGCCACCCGTTTCCGGATCATCGGCAGATAGCTGGTATAGAGCTGGGTCACAAAGGCTTTCTGTTTTAAGGACAGCCGTCCGTCCGCCAGCGCTCCGGCCAGCAGAAGTATCGTCGGAAAATCCATTCTCATCTCTCCTAAGTGCGTTTCTCTCTTTGAAAGCTCTGCTATATTCATTTTTCTATTATATAAAATGAGAAGACATATTCATATACTTTTTCCCTGCCTTCGGCAAGGAAAAAGTACGTTTCAGATTCCTCATATATAATAACGCAATAGGACGCAAAATGTAAACAGGTTTTGCAAAAAAACAGCGGAGCCGCATCCGCAGCTCCGCCTATGCTAATCATTGCCTTATCCGACATAAACGCCGTTTTCATCGACCTTATAGCCGTCGATCACGGTATTCCTTGCCAGCTTGCAGGTCGTGGGGTAGAAATAGTATACCTTGCCGCCGATCTTGCTCCAGCCGGTCGCGCAGTAGCCCGCAGAGGTCGACATATAATAGGTTGCGCCGCCGATCTCGTTCCAGCCGGTCTCCATCGCGCCGTTATTGTCCATATGGTACCACTTGCCGTTCAGTTCCAGCCAGCCCTTGGCCATAACGCCGTTGGACTTGAGGTAATACCAGTCGCCCTTGTCCTCTACCCACTTGCTGGAAGCCATGACGCCGCTGCCGTCCGAGTAGAACCAGCTGCCGCCGACCTTGTACCAGCCGGTCGCCATGCCGCCCCAGTCATAGAGGTAATACCATTTCCCGTTTTCTTCCAGCCAGCCGGTCTTCATGGCGCCGCCATTATTCGGGTCAAGATAGTACCAGGCGGTGTCGTACTGCTGCCAGCCGGTCAGCTTATTGCCGTCCGCGCCGATCAGATACCATTTGTCCCCTTCCTGGCTCCAGCTCCCGGAGATTACGCTGCCGAAGGGCTTGTCCGCAGTGATGGTGTCGTCCTCTTCATCGGCAGGGCTTGCAGGCTTGCTGGTCTCTTCCTGCGGAACAGGCGCTTTCTCCGCGGTACCGGAGAGGACGCCGTCGCTGCCGAAGGTATAGGTCTGGCCGCTGATGGTGTTCTGACCGGTCAGATAGGTGCCCTCCGCGTCGGTGAAGTAGTATACGGCGCCGTTTTGATACTGCCAGCCGGACAGGCTCTGGGGAACCGTCGTGACCGCGCAGCCGTTTAAGCGCAGTTGTTCGTTATAGTTCTGCTCCGCAGAAGAATAGGTATTGATCTTGTTGCCGGACAGGTCGATGGTGCAGTTTTTCAAGCCCACAAGATCGCCCATGGAGGTCAGCCGGTTGCCCTCCAGATACAGGGTCTGGAGTTTATTGGTGGGCACGCCCTTTGCCGAAGTGAGCGCGTTGTCCGAGACGTCCAGCTGGGTCAGAGCGATCAGTCCGGACGCAAAAGACAGATCGGAGATCCCGTTGTTTTTGAGGCTGAGGTTTGTCAGGGCAGTCGGCAGGCTGCTGATCGATGTGATCCGGTTGTCCGACAGGTCAAGGGAGGTCAGCTTCTTCATCAGGGTGATGCTCCGGGGCAGGGTCACGATATAGTTGTCCGACAGATCCAGCGTCTGCAGGTTGGAGCAGACGACCGCACCGGACATATCGGAAATCTGGTTGCCGGAAGCGTACAGCTCCTTCAGATAGGAATAAGCGTCGGAGTTGTCCGAAATGCTGTCAAGGGTCGTGAACTTGTTGTTCGAGATATCCAGATAGGTCAGCCGGTAGCTGTATTTCAGCTCGTCCAGGGAGGTGAGCTTGTTGCCCGACAGGTCGAGGTAGGTGACGCCGGAGAGGTATTCGATGCCCTTGAGGTTGCTGAGGTTCTGATCAGAGAGGTCGACATATGTATAGGAGGCCAGCTCAGTGGCGGTCAAAACGCCGTCGCCGTTGGTATCGCACTGGGCTTTGAGCACCTTGAGGAGCGTTGCGTTAAAATCAGAGGAATCGACCCCTTTGACGGTCGAGGTCGTGGTCGCAGCCGATACGGCGGGCATATACGCCGCTGCGCCGGAGATTCCCAGCATGACAGCCATCGCGCTTGCCGTCAGCGAGCGGATGAACCCATTTTTTCTGTCTTTTCCCATAAACATAAAATTCCTTCCTTTCGATACAAAGTAACCGGACAGGCCTTGCCCATCCCTTTAATATATGCATAAATGACGATCGATATGTCAAACGAGACCGCTTGCAATAAACCAAAATTCAGTGTCTTCCTTATCAGTATAACACAAAATATTGCGATGGTAAAGGCGTTTTATCCGAATTATAAAACGGCCATGTTTATCCAAATTACAGGGAAAGCACCGCCTGTCCATACTTTTCCTATATAGTATAATACACTTTATGATACCAAAAAGTTGCAGAAAAGAAAATTTTTTCTCAAAAAGCGGCCAAATCCCGGAGAAAAACGCCCAAATTCCCGATTATGTCTTGACCTGCGCGGCGTTTCTGTTTATAATAAAGAAATGAACATGTACATGTGAAAGGATGCCAAAGCATATGAAAAACAGCGAAAAAACGCTTGATATGATCGTAAACCTCTGCAAGTCCCGCGGCTATATCTACCCGGGCAGCGAAATTTACGGCGGCCTCGCCAACAGCTGGGACTACGGCCCTCTCGGCGTGGAGTTTAAAAACAACGTCAAGAAAGCCTGGCTGAAAAAGTTCGTGCAGGAAAGCGGCCTCAACGTCGGCCTGGATGCAGCCATCATCATGAACCCCCAGACCTGGGTCACCACCGGCCATGTCGGCAACTTCTCCGACCCGCTGATCGACTGCAAGGACTGCCATTCCCGTCAGCGCGCCGACAAGCTGATCGGCGACGTACACCCGGAAATCAACGTCGACGCCATGAGCTTTGAAGAGATGGACGCCTTCATCGGCGAACACGAGGACGTTGTCTGCCCCAACTGCGGCAAGCACAACTTCACCCCCATCCGCAAGTTCAACCTGATGTTCAAGACCTTCATCGGCGTCACCGAGGACTCCTCCTCCACCTGCTACCTCCGTCCCGAGACCGCCCAGGGCATCTTCGTAAACTTTGCCAACATCCAGCGCACCACCCGCAAGAAACTGCCCTTCGGCGTCTGCCAGGTCGGCAAGGCGTTCCGCAACGAGATCACTCCCGGCAACTTCACCTTCCGCACCCGTGAGTTTGAGCAGATGGAATGTGAGTTCTTCTGCAAGCCCGGCACCGACCTGGAATGGTTTGCTTACTGGAAGGATTTCTGCAAGAACTGGCTGACAAGCCTCGGCATCAAGGAAGAAAACCTGCGGCTGCGCGACCATGAGCCCGCTGAGCTTGCCTTCTATTCCCGCGCGACCACCGATATCGAGTACGCTTTCCCCTTCACCGACTGGGGTGAACTGTGGGGCATCGCCGACCGCACCGACTACGACCTCGGCCGTCATATGGAAGCGAGCAAGAAAGACCTCACCTACTTTGACCCCGAGACCAATGAGCATTATATTCCTTATGTCATCGAGCCGTCTCTCGGCTGCGACCGCGTCGCGCTGGCGTTCCTCTGCGAAGCTTACGACGAGGAGCATCTGGTCGACAGTAAGGGCAAGGAGGATATCCGCACCGTCCTGCATCTCCATCCGGCTCTGGCGCCCTTTAAGTGCGCGGTCCTGCCGCTGTCCAAGAAGCTGAGCGACAAGGCGATGGAGATCCGCAATGAGCTGGCCAAGCACTTCATGGTCGACTTCGACGACGCCGGTTCCATCGGCAAGCGCTACCGCCGCGAGGACGAGATCGGCACGCCTTACTGCATCACCGTCGACTTCCAGACCGTCGGCGACGACAAGACCGAGGCCGATAACTGCGTCACCGTCCGCGACCGTGACACGATGGAGCAGGTCCGGATGCCCATCTCCGAACTGGTTTCCTATATCCAGAGCAAAATCGAATTCTGATAAACGCCAAAAGGCTGCCGGGTGGGACTTTTCCGCCCGGCAGCTTTGCATTTTAATAAAAGGAGCAGGATATTTATGACCCTTTACGTTGTACGACACGGCGAAGCGACCTGGAACGTGCTGAACAAAATCTGCGGCGGACAGTCGGATGTGCCGCTGACCGAAAAAGGCC
>CAMAJC010000188.1 GCA_945835425.1 uncultured Clostridia bacterium | reverse complement strand
CTCAGCATCCGTCCCCGCGTCCTGCTCCCGGCCATGAAGGCATCTCCGGCAGCGTTGTTTGCGGTTCTTTCCCTCGGCCTTCCCAGCGCCGCAGGCAATCTCCTGATGAATTTCACCCACGGCATCCAGAACCGCTTCCTCACCGGTTACGGCACCTCTGCCGTCGCAGCCTTCAGCGTCGCGGGCAAATGTACCATGGTGATCGCCATGGTCGCCATGGGTATCTGTATCGGCATTCAGCCGGTTCTGGGGTATTTTTACGGAGCGGGAAACCGGGCAAAGCTCCGGGAAACCATCCGCAAATGCGGGATGACGGCGGTGCTGGTCTGTGCGCTGCTGATGGGTGCCTGCGCTCTGTTCGGCGAAAACCTTGTCCGGCTGTTCGTCACCGACCCCGAGACAGTTGCCCTGGCTCTGCGGGTGGTGCGAATTGGCATCCTGTCGGCGCCGCTACTCGGCGTATACTATCTTTGCTCCAACCTTCTGCAGGCTTCCGGCAACGCCGTTTCCGCGACCGTCGCGTCGGTTCTGCGTCAGGGACTGGTTCTGGTGCCGGTGCTTTATCTGCTGCATCTCCTCTTCGGCTTTGAAGGGCTGATCTGGGCAGGCGTCGTGTCCGACGTCCTCTCGGCAGTGATCACCCTGCTGCTGGCCGCTGTTCAGCTGCGCAGAGGGACTGTAACGAAAAATACCGTGCAGAAAAAAGTGGCCGTGGGTTAATATCCAGTTATTATATATGTAGATATTCATTATAGCTCTCCGGAATCGGACACATTGTCCCTTTCCGGGGAGCTTCTTGCAATTTCCATCCCGCCGCGCTATAATATTTCCATACTACACACTTCCGATGTGGGCACAAGTTTATGTTTATCTGCCGTTTATGGGAGTCATATGTATAAAAGTTTTTGCTAAGCTTTTTTCAAAAAGCGTCATATTAAATGACATCCTTATAAAAATGAAAGGACCGAGGTGATCAGATGCTGCGCTTTATTACCGGCGGCGCCGGGACCGGGAAATCGACCCGGATGGAAGAGGAGATGCGCGGGAAAGCGGCGGAAGGGAAGACGGTTTTCTGCCTGGTTCCGGAGCAGTATTCCTTTGAAACGGAGCGAAAACTGTACGCCAATGAAATACAGGTATACAGTATGGAACGGCTGGCCGAGGCGGTGTTCCGCCAGTGCGGCGGGCTTGCGGGCGAGTACGCCGACGAGACGGTGCAGCTGCTCCTGATGCGGGAGACCCTGCGGGACTGCAAGGCGGCGCTTTCCCTTTACGGGAAAAACGCCACGCGGCCGGATTTCGCAGCGGAGATGCTGGCGGCGGTGCAGGAACTGCGGCGTGCCGGGCTGTCCCCGGAAAAGCTCGAGGAGACGGCAGCCCTTTTAACCCCGTCCGCATCGGAGGAAACGCCGGGCGCATTGGCGATGAAGCTGCGCGACCTTTCGCTGATCCTCACCGGGTACGACGCGGCGCTGTCGCGCTCCTTCCTCGACCCGTCCAAACGGCTGGAGCGGGCCGCAAAGCTGATCGCCGAAAACGGCTTTTTTGCCGGAGCAGAGGTCTTTGTGGATGAATATAAGAGCTTTACAGGGGTGCAGCTGCAGATCCTTTCGTTGGCTATTGCCCAGGCGGAAAACGTCACCGTCGCCCTCTGTATCGACCCGGAGCGGGAGGACACCGGCCTCTTTGACGGGGTCAGGGAGACCGAGCGCGCCCTCAAATCAGCCGCGGCCAAAGCGAACGTCCCGGTCGCACCGCCGGTCCTACTGACCACGCCGCACCGATATAAAAACATGGGCATCGCTCATTTTGGCGGGCAGCTGTTAAAAGCCGCGCCGGTCCCGATGGAGGGCGTCCCGGAAGGGATCGAAGCGGTGCAGCTGGATCATGAATATGAAGAAGCGGCTTATGCGGCGGCTAAAATCTGTTCGCTGGTCAAGGACAACGGTTACGCCTATGAAGATATCGCCGTTCTTTCCCGCGATATGGGCAGCCGCGCGCCATCTATCGAAGCGGCTTTCGACCGGTACGGCATCCCGTACTTTCTCGACAGCGGCCGGACAGTCGAAGCCATGCCTTTGACCCGGTTTATCCTCCACCTCTGCCAGCTGGTGCTGCATCCGCTCGACCGGGAGGAGGCGCTGATGCTGCTCAAATGCGGGGTGCTGGAACTGGAACCGGAGGACATCGCGGCCTTTGAGGAGTACACCTATGTCTGGGATTTGACCGGGTTTTCCCTGCGGAAAGCCTTTGCCCGCAACCCGTCCGGCTTTTCCGACCGGGAGATGGGAGAACGGGAACTGGATAAACTGAAACGGGCGGAGGACACGCGACAGCTGCTGGTTAAGCTCTACGACGATTTCCGCGCCCTTGCGGATGAACTGGGCATCAGCCGCGGCATCTACCGGCTGCTCTGCGATTATCAGGTTGATGCACAGCTGCAGGCCCAGTGTGACGCCCTGCTGGACACAGGCGAAGAACTGGACGCCGAAAACCTGCGGCTCTCCTGGGACAGCCTGATGAACTTCCTCGACGCGGCCGAGACCCTGCGCCGGGTACGGGACGAGAACGGCGAGCAGATGGACATGGCCGAGTTTCGGGAGCTTTTGCAGGTCTGCGCCGCCGGGACCAAGCTTGTGACCCGACCGCAGACGCTGGACAGCGTCCTCGTCGGCGACCTCTCCCAGGTTCGCACCGGCGAAAAGCGCTGTGTCCTGATTCTCGGCTGCAACGAGGGAATTTTCCCGCGCCTGCCGGAGAGCGCGGGACTGCTGACCGGCGCGGAACGGCAGCAGCTGGCGCTTCTCGGCCTGCCGGTGCAGGGACTCCCGGAACAGAAGCTCTGGGACGAGCGGTTTGTGGCCTATAAGGCGATTATGACCCCCTCCGAGCGGCTGATTCTGATCTGGAGCGCCGGAGACCTCAGCGGCGCCGTCCAGCCGCCGTCGGAGCTGATCGATTCCCTGCGGGCGGTCTTCCCGGAGCTGCCGGTTCTCTCTCAGCGGGAAATCTCGCCGCTCTTTTTCAGCCAGAGCCGCTCCACCGCCTTTCTGCAGGCGGCAAGGCTCCCGGACGGAGCGGAGCGTGAGATGCTGGAAACGGTTTTGGAGGAAAGCTCTGAGTGGAAAGCGCGATTAAATAAACTAAACCATACCGCTGCCGCCGAACAGCGCCAGATTTATGATCAGTCCCTCTCTCATGCCCTTTTCGCACCGCTGGGACAGCGCGGCGGCAAGACCTTCATGGAGGTTTCGCCCTCCCAGGTGGAGAAGTATTTTTCCTGTCCCTTTGCCTATTTCTGCCGGTACGGGCTGGGAGTGCGGAGCCTGCAAAAGGCGGAGCTGTCTCCGCTGGCAAGAGGCAGTATTATCCACTTTCTGCTGGAAAAGATCATGCAGCGTCCGGATTTTGTGAAACTGAATGAAGATGAACTGCAAAAAATGACCCTTTCGCTGCTGGCGGAATATCTTGATCAGGTGCTCGGCGGCAAGGAGGAAAAGAGCGCGAAGTTTCTTTATTATTTTTACCGGCTGCGGGAAGCGGTCGGCAGCATCTTAGCTGCTCTCCAGCGGGAATTTCAGGCGACTTCTTTTCAGGTCTGCGGCCTGGAAGAGGTCATCCGGGAGGGTGCGCGGATCGAGCCGTTCACCGTCAGCGACGATACCCTTACCATCAGCGTCTCCGGCAAGGTCGACCGCATCGATACGGCGCAGGCTGAGGGCGAACAGCTGGTGCGTGTCATCGACTATAAGACCGGCGGCAAAGAGTTTAAGCTGGACGAAGCGGAAAAAGGTCTTAATCTGCAGATGCTCCTGTATCTTTTCGCTATCTGGCAGGGCAGCGAGTCCGGGCGTGCGTTCGCCGGCGCAACCCCGGCAGGCATCCTCTATATGCCCGCAAAGGCGCTCACGCCCACCTTTGACCGTCATGAGGGCGGGGAAGAGGCCAAGGAAAAGCTTTACCGGATGAACGGGCTGGTGCTCGATGAAGAACGGGTGCTGCGGGCGATGGAGGGCGGACAGCCCGGCGCGTTTATCGAAAAGCCGTCATCCCGTTCACCGCAGAACTCGCGGATCACGAGAGAGGGGCTGAGCCATCTGCGGGAGGAAGTGGAGGGCCTGCTGACCGAAATGGGGAGAGACCTCCTGGCCGGGCATATCCAGCCGGAGCCGAAGGGGTACGGAAACCGACTGCCATGCGGATGGTGCGAGTACAAGACGCTCTGCGGCAGGGCTTGACCGCGCACGGTATTGCATGGTAAAATAAAGGCTATGAAGGCGCACACACCTTTCGATTAGCACAATCTGACGGGGATAATGATAAGAGTTTTCCGGCCGCCCTTTTGTCAAAAGGGTGGCAGAGTCCAGAGACATGAGTCTAGATGTCCTACGGACATCGAGTCGCATCTCCGCAGAGAGCGAAATCCCCATCCTGACTCAGTTTGGACGTAGTCCAAATTGAGTCAGCATATGCACAACCTGAGGAGGGTTTGGGAACCGACAGCGTTCGGTTCCCAATAAGAAGTTTCCGAATATCAGGTTCTCATATAGCGCACCGAAGGTGCGCACAGCTTGTCGATAAAATCGGAAGTAAGCCCTCTCAGTCAGCCTAACGGC
>CAMAJC010000187.1 GCA_945835425.1 uncultured Clostridia bacterium | reverse complement strand
AGCGAAAGCTGTCGTCGTCATCGAAGAACACACCGTTATCGGCGGTCTCGGCTCAATGGTCTGCCAGGTCGTTTCCCAGAACTGCCCGCGCAAGGTCGTCTGCATGGGCCTGCCGGACGCTCCCGTCGTCACCGGCAACTCTCAGCAGGTTTTTGACTATTATAACCTCAACAAGGACGGCATCGTCGCCGCCGCCAAAGCCGCTCTGAAATAATCGTTTGCGACCGGCTGTCTCTGCGGGGAAACCCGCAGAGCACGGTTTATGAAAGGACTGTCTATGAAATACATACTCGCCATCGACCAGAGCACGTCGGGCACCAAGGCGCTTCTGTTTGATGAGTCCGCACAGCTGATCGGCCGCAGCGACCTGCCCCATCAGCAGAAGATTTCAGAAAACGGCTGGGTAGCCCATGACCCGATGGAAATCTGGGAGAACACCAAAGGTGTTGTCCGCGCCGTCGTCGAAAAGACCGGTATCGACAAGGACGAGATCGTCGGCATCGGCATCAGCAACCAGCGGGAAACCGCTCTTGTCTGGGACCGCGACACCGGTCTCCCTGTCTATGACGCAATTGTCTGGCAGTGCGCCCGCGGTGCAAAAATCTGCGAGGGCCTTGCTGACCACGCGGAAATGATCCGTTCCCGCACCGGTCTGCGCCTGTCGCCTTATTTCTCTGCCGCGAAGATCGCCTGGGTGCTGCAGAACGCGCCCGATCTGGCAGGGAAGAACCTCTGCTGCGGCACGATCGATTCCTGGCTGGTCTTTAAGATGACCGAAGGAAAAGAGTTCCGCTGCGATTACTCCAACGCCTCCCGTACCCAGCTGTTCAATATCCGTACCCTGTGCTGGGACACGGAAATCTGCGCACTGTTCGGCGTTGACCCTGCGACCCTGCCCACCGTCACCGATTCCGACGGATATTACGGAGAGACCGATCTGGACGGCTATCTCTCGAAGAAAATCCCGATCCACGGCGTCCTCGGCGACAGCCACGGTGCGCTGTTTGGCCAGGGCTGCCTGACGCCCGGCATGATCAAGGCCACCTTTGGCACCGGCTCTTCGGTTATGATGAACATCGGCACATCTCCCATCTTCTCCGACGCCGGTATCGTCACCTCGCTGGCCTGGAGCATGAGCGGGGAAGTGAACTACGTCCTCGAAGGCAACATCAACTACACCGGCTCGGTTATCAAATGGCTGGTCGATGATGTGAGGCTCCTGACCGCCTCCAAGGAATCCGGCGCGTTCGCCGCACAGGCTAACCCCGAGGATACGACCTATTTAGTTCCCGCCTTCTCCGGCCTCGGCGCACCCTATTGGGACAGCGAAGCGAAGGCCGCCATCGTCGGCATGACCCGCAATACCGGCAAGGCTGAGATCGTCAAAGCCGCCGAAGAGTGCATCGGTTATCAGATCACCGATCTGGTCAAGCTGATGCAGCAGGAATCCGGTCTCCCGATCACCGAAGTCCGGGTAGACGGCGGTCCCACCAAGGACAAATACCTGATGCAGTTCCAGTCGGATATGCTGTCCATCCCGGTCGCCGTTCCGCGCAATGAAGAGCTGTCCGGCATCGGCGCAGCTTACGCCGCAGGCTTTGCCCTGGGTATCTGGGACAAGTCGGTCTATGAAAAGGAAGAGCGTACCCGTTATACCGCCAAGATGGATGACGCGACCCGCGAAAAACGCTACAGCGGCTGGAAAGCTGCCGTCGCCAGCGTCCTCACCAAATAAATAAAAGGAGAGCATTATTTTGAAATTCTTTATCGATACCGCGAATATTGAAGAAATCCGCAAAGCCAACGACATGGGCGTTATCGCCGGCGTCACCACCAACCCTTCTCTGATCGCGAAAGAAGGCCGCGATTATGCGACTGTTCTGAAAGAAATCTCCACCATCGTCGACGGCCCCATCTCCGGCGAAGTCAAAGCGACCACCGAGGACGCAGAGGGCATGATCGAAGAGGGCAGAGCAATCTACGCCCTCGACCCTGACCATATGGTCGTCAAAATCCCGATGACCATCGAAGGCCTGAAAGCCATTAAGGTTCTGTCCGCTGAGGGCATCCCCACCAACTGCACCCTGATCTTCTCCGCAAACCAGGCTCTCCTGGCTGCCCGCGCAGGCGCTACCTACGTCAGCCCCTTCCTGGGCCGTCTGGACGACATTTCCCAGCCCGGTATTGATCTGATCCGCACTATCTCCGATATGTTTGCCAACTATCCTGAGATCAAGACCGAGATCATCTGCGCTTCCGTCCGCAATCCCATCCATATCACCGACTGCGCTCTGGCCGGTGCTGATATCGCGACGGTTCCTTACAAAGTCATTGAGCAGATGACCAAGCACCCGCTGACCGATCAGGGCATTGTCAAATTCCAGGAAGACTACCGCAAAGTTTTCGGCGATAAATAATCATTATATTTTATAAGCCCGCTGGTTTATCAGACCGCAGGATAAACCAGCGATCCCCCAATAAAGGAGGTAATAATCCATGGAATTCCATTATCCTGCAACCGCACCCCGCTGGGGCGTCTTTGAAGTGACCATGCCCGGCAAGACCGAGGGCAATCCTTTTACCGACTACACCATCACCGCCAGCTTCACCGGCAAAGAGGGCACTGTGACCTTCGACGGTTTCTACGACGGAAACGGTGTTTACAAAGCTCGCTTTATGCCTTCCTATGAGGGCGAATACACCTTCACGATCTCCGGCAGCTTCTCGGACGAGCCTTTCACCGGTTCCTTCACCGCGACTCCTGCCGAAGAGGGCAACCACGGCCCTGTCCGCGTCAACGGCTGCCATTTCCAGTATGAGGACGGCACTCCTTACTTCTCCGTCGGCACGACCTGCTATGTCTGGGCGCTGCAGAGCGAAGACCTGGTGCAGAAAACGCTGGAAGAGCTTTCCAAAGGGTACTTCAACAAGATCCGCTTCTGCGTTTTCCCCAAGCATTATCTTTATAACCTCCACGAACCGACCTCTTATCCTTATGTTGGCACCCCCTGCAAGATGCCGACTGAGATCAACTACGATAACCCCATGGCCCTGTTCGGCATCCAGCCGGGCAACGACTGGGACTTCTACCGGTTCAATCCCGCCCATTTCCAGCAGATTGAAAAGTGCATCAAGGCTGTCGGCGACCTCGGCATCGAAGCGGACATGATCATCATGCACCCTTACGACCGCTGGGGATTCTCTCACATGGCGCCCGATCAGGACGACCTTTACTGGAAGTATGTCATCGCCCGTTTTGCCGCTTACCACAACGTCTGGTGGAGCCTTGCCAACGAGTATGACCTGCTCCGCGACAAGACCACCGCGGACTGGGAGCGCTATGCTTCGATCATCCTCGAGAAGGACCCCTATAAGCATCTGCGCGGCATCCATCACTGCATGACTCCTTACGACCACAACCGTCCCTGGGTCACCCACGTTTCTTACCAGAGAATCGACCTGTACAAGTGCGCCGAGGAAGTCGACCAGTACCGCCAGAAATGGCAGAAACCCATCGTTCTGGACGAGATCGCCTATGAAGGCAACATCGACAACGGCTGGGGCAACATCAGCGGCGAAGAGCTGGTCCGTCGGTTCTGGGAATGCTCGCTCCGCGGCGGCTATGCAGGCCACGGCGAAACCTATGACGTTCCCGAAGCGGACGGCAAGCTGTGGTGGAGCCACGGCGGTCCTCTGCGCGGCGAAAGCCCTGCCCGCATCCGCTTCCTCCATCAGATTCTCTGCGAGACTCCCGGTCCTGGCCTGAAATTTGCGCCTCTGTCCTGGGACGACACCTGCGGCGTACCGGAAGGCACCCGCGGCCCTGCAAGATATCTGATCGATTATTATGGCTTTGGCCGTCCCAACAAACGTACCTTCCATATGCCCGAAGGCATCAACTACAAGGTACAGGTCATCGACACCTGGGACATGACCATCACCGACGTCGGCGTGCACAGCGGAAACTTCACCATCCCGCTGCCCAGCAAACAGTGGATGGCTATCCGTATGATCGCGGTCGATTGATCCTGAATTTGTCAGACTCCTTCATCCTATACTCCTAAACAAGGCCGCGGCGCTTTTACCACACCGGTAAGGGCGCCGCAGCCTTTCTTGCATGATGCCAGCTGATATGATAAAATTTCCTTAACCAAAAGCTAAGAGGAAGTGATACTCACGATGATCAGAGAAATACTTGACCCAAACGAAAAATCCGTTGTCTGTGACCGGATTCTCCGCGCATTGCCCGACTGGTTCGGAATCGAAGAGGGGGTTGCGGATTATGTCCAGTCCGTCCGGACGATGCTGTTTTTCACTGCGTATATAGACGATGCACCGGCCGGTTTTATCGCCCTCAAAAAGCATAATCCTTATACCTCTGAAGTCTATGTCATGGGAATCCTGCCCCAGTACCACCGGCAGGGAATCGGACGGAAACTGATTGCCCATTGTGAGGCCGTCTGCCGGAAGGAGCAGCAGTTCTTCCTGACCGTCAAGACCCTCGACAGTTCCCGGGAAGACGTCAGCTATGCCAAAACGAGGGCATTTTATGAGGCGATGGGCTTTATCCCGCTGGAAGTTTTCCCGACCTTCTGGGACGAAGCGAATCCATGCCTTTTTC